>CAYPJB010000380.1:0-4628 GCA_964410845.1 uncultured Bacteroidales bacterium
CTGGGAAGCTCAGTTCCTGACATTCTTTAAGGAACAAGCGCCTGATGTGCGGAATAAGCTGATCAAGGAAAAGAAGCTCACTGATGAGATCGAACAAGGTCTCAGCAAGGCTATCGAAACCTTTGCCCCGCAATTCAAGGCACCAGTGCTGTAACATCACGAACAGAACAATGAACCGAGGGGCGTAATCCCCCGGAGAGACCTATACGATATGGCCAACCTTCGCTTACTCGTCAATCGTCGCAAGGCGATTCGCAACATCCGCAAGATCACGCGGACGATGGAGCTGATTGCCACGGCACGCTTCAAGAAAGCGATGGACCGGGCCAGTGAAGCTGCTGCCTATACCAAGAAAATCGGTGAACTGGCAGCAGATCTCTCCGCCAGTGCAGGTGAAGTATCCCACCCTTTGCTGGAGCAGCGGGCTGAGGTGAAGAATCACTTGCTCCTGGTCATTTGTGCCAACCGTGGATTATGCGGCGGGTACAACGGCTCGATCATTCGAGTCGCTCAGGCACGCATGCGTGATATCAAAGCCAGTGGTGTTGCAAATCCCATCGAACTGTCCGGCAAACGAGCTATCGCTTTCTTCAAATTTCAAGGCATCGCTACCCAGGCTGCTTATACCCAGTTTGAAGACAAGCCGACTTTCGAACAGGTAGACGAAATCGCCGAAAAGTACTTGCAACTTTATATCAATGGCGAAGTTGATCGCATTGATGTCGCCTACATGAAGTTCCTGAACCCTGCCCGCCAGATGCCTGTGGTAGAGACACTGCTACCGCTATCTGACGATGCCAAGGGCAGCAGCAGTGGACCTAAGGCCGATTATGAATATCTGCCAGATGCAGCAGACATTCTTACCGAACTCCTGCCAGCAGCTTTCAAGGCAAAGCTCTTCAAGTGCTTTCTCGATGCCGCGGTCAGCGAACAGATCGCTCGCCGGGTGGCGATGAAAGCTGCGACCGAAAATGCTGGTGATATGATTCGAGACCTGTCGCTCAAATACAATCGAGCTCGACAGGCCCAGATCACCAAGGAAATCGCTGAACTGATTGGTGGTTCAGAGGCATTGAAATAACGACAGTTACCCCTCAGTCAATGAGGCTGGGGGAAGATGATGAAGACACAGCAGAGACACGGAGTGATACGAGATGGTTGCAACCGCAAAAAAAGTCCCCGGCAAAGTAGTGCAAGTCATCGGCTCAACCTTCGACGTTGAGTTCGGTGAAGGGCACCTGCCTGAGATTTACAATGCCGTCAACGTAAAGATCGACAATAAAGCCATCCAGTTCAATCTGGTCGGTGAAGTTCAGCAGCACCTAGGTGGCAACCGCGTTCGCTGCGTGGCACTAGGCACTACCGATGGTCTGGTACGAGGTATTGATGCTGTCGATACCGGTGCTCCTCTCTCGGTTCCTGTTGGCAAGGAAACCCTGGGACGAGTCTTTAACCTGCTCGGCAATCCGATTGATGGTCGTGGTCCTATAGGTGCGAAGGAGTTTCGTCCTATCCACCAGAAGCCACCCAAGCTAGCAGATCTCTCTGCCAAGACGGAAATCTTTGAAACAGGCATCAAGGTTATCGATTTGCTCACCCCACTCGTTCGTGGTGGAAAAGCAGGTTTGTTCGGTGGTGCAGGTCTCGGCAAGACCGTTATCTTGCAGGAACTGATCGCTCGAGTTGCCAGCCAGCACGGTGGCTATTCGGTGTTCGCTGGTGTTGGTGAGCGTACCCGCGAAGGAAACGATCTCTGGCTGGAAATGCAGGAAACCAAGATCGGTAAGACTGATCGGCAGGTCTTGAGTCAGACGGCGATGGTGTTCGGCCAGATGAATGAGCCACCAGGTGCTCGTCTCCGCGTGGCACTCACTGCCCTCACCATGTGCGAATGGTTCCGCGATGTCACTGGTGCTGATACACTGCTCTTCGTCGATAACGTTTTCCGCTTTTCCCAGGCTGGTTCGGAAGTATCGGCCCTCCTTGGACGTATGCCCAGTGCCGTGGGTTACCAGCCAACCCTGGCTACGGAAATGGGTGAACTCCAAGAACGCATTACTTCAACGAGCAAGGGTGCTATTACCTCAGTTCAAGCTGTGTATGTGCCTGCTGACGATCCGACCGATCCTGCACCGGCAAATACTTTTGCTCACCTGGATGCGTTCATCTACCTCGAACGCAAGATTTCTGAAAAAGGTATCTACCCTGCTATCGATCCGCTGGCTTCCAATAGCCGTATCCTCGATCCACAAGTCGTGGGTGAAGAGCACTACCGCGTGGCACGCATGGTGCAAGGCTATCTGCAACGCTATCGTGAACTGCAGGACATCATCGCGATTCTCGGTGTTGATGAATTGAGCGAAGAGGACAAGAAGGTCGTGGCCCGTGCCCGCCGTATTGAACGCTTCCTCTCGCAGCCGTTCATCGTGGCGGAAGCGTTCACCAACCGGCCCGGCAAGATTACCAGCCTCGCCGAAACCATCCGCAGCTTCCGCGAAATCTGCGAAGGTAAACACGACACTCTACCAGAATCCGCTTTCATGTATGTTGGCGGCATCGACGAGGCTGTCGAACAAGCTAAGAAATTGGCATCTTAGTGAACGAAGATGCGACAGATATAAACCCAGGGCAACGGCTCTGGGTGAGATGAATGAGAGCTTACAAGCCCCCTCGGGGCGAGAGACCATTATGGATACGACGGGCAAGGCAATTAAATGCATGGTAGTCACTCCTGAACGTGTAGTTCTGGATGCCACCGTGGACTTTGTCGCAGTTCCCATGTTTGATGGTGAGTTGGGTATCCTCGCTGATCGTTCCCCGTTGACTGGTCGATTAGGTTACGGCGAAATGCGCACCACCCATGGTGGAGCCACTCATCGCTTTTATGTCGAAGGCGGCTTTGTTCAGGTCCGATCCAACGTGGTCAGCATTTTGACTCCGAAAGCTGTGCCAGTCAGTAATATCGATACTGCATCACTTCAAAATCAGATTGCCAACTTAACTGGCACAGCCTTGGTCAAAGCGAAGGCCCAACTCCACGTTGCTAATAAAGGCTCATCACAACACTAATCAAGTGTTACTGTTCTTTTCATTCACTGCGTGCCATCTGACGGTATACAAGTCGATCTTTCTGCCATTTTCAAGCAATTCACTCGTATGACGGTTGTAAGGCATAAAATGCAATTGCTTTTACTCGATTTAGTATAATGACGACATAATTGTCTTTATGTCATCATTTTCGGCAACTATTGAATACGAAGGGCGTATGAACAATTTGCGTAATTTATTTTAACTTTACCTTGCATCTGATTTTTAACCGTGATACGAATGTGACTAGTTAGAACCTTGAGGCCAACTCAATTCCTATGCCTCTCCATTCTCCTTTCTCTATAGGGGTTCTCCTATGTCTCGTTCTCGTCGATCAGCTTTTACGCTGATCGAACTGCTCGTGGTCATCGCGATCATCGCGTTGCTCATGGCACTGCTCTTGCCGGCGATCCAGAAGGTTCGCGAGGCAGCGAATAAAATGTTGTGCGGAAGTAATCTGCGTCAAATTGCCATAGCGGCACACAATTATCACGGCGACTTCAACCGATTGCCTCCCGGTTGGGTTGGACCTAATCGTACTTTTGGTACAACCAATACGGGTGGTGGTGGTCCTGGCCCTGCTGCTAATCGCGGGCCATTCATCAGTTGTCTGGTGTATCTGCTCCCCTACATGGAAGCAGACAATATCTTTAAGAACACCAAGATCACTGATCGTGTTAATCCTTTACCTGCCCAGGCTGCCGCTGTCGGTGCTGGTCCAGTGAGTGATAATCTGGTGGAAGAGCGACAGCCGTATTGGCTGGGTTCCAACGGACTCGTCAATGTTGGTCCCAATGTCGGACAGGCTCGCATCAAGGCATTTCTCTGTCCTTCTGACGATGCCAATGAATCTCCACGAACTATGATGGCATTGAATGCCACCTTCCTTGGTTCAGGGTGGGATTGGGGCACAAATTTTGGTGTGGGTGATGGTACTTCTGCTTTGCTCGGTCGCACCAACTATCTCGGCGTTGCCGGATTGATCGGTGATGAAGACAATTGGGTAGCAGGTGACGGTTTCTGGAGTGCTGCTCTCCGATTTAATGGTATTATGCGAAATCGCTCACGACTGACTCTGGGCCAGTTGACTGTGCAGGATGGAACCAGCAATACGTTGATGTTTGGTGAAACGCTGGGCGGTCGCAGTGTGGGTAATCGAACCAGTGCTCCATCGTGGTTTGGATGTGGCTCCATGTTCACCCACCGCGGTATCGGTCGCTTTGGCTTCGATGCTGATCAGGGCGGTGATTACGAGGAACGCTTCGGTGCTCGTCACCCTGCCGGCGCTCAGTTCGCCATGGGTGATGGTTCTGTGCGTACTCTTCGCCGTGGCAATATGACCGATGGTTGGTGGTGTCGCTTTGACTGGGCGTGGGCCTTCTATAATGGCGCGCCTGGCACTGATGGTACTGTCGACTGGTGTGCCTTCCAGCAATTGGCTGGCTACCGTGACGGCAAGAATATCGATGTTTCCGTCATCACTGACTAGTTCACTAAACACCATAGGGGAGGCCCGATGGGCTTTCCCTTTTTTCTCCAGA
>CAYPJB010000381.1:0-4627 GCA_964410845.1 uncultured Bacteroidales bacterium
AGCTAATCAGAAGTAACACTTTCGCAGGAATCCAGACGATACGCCAAGAGGAACGAACCATGAAACACGCATTCGCCATGTTACTACTAGCTGCAGCTCCCCTGGTGGCACAGGACAAGAAAGAAGAGAAGCTCAAGCCCATCCCCGTGGTGCCTTACACTGGGGGAACTCTCGATTTCGAAAAACACATTCTCCCTATCCTGGAAAACAAGTGTACTACCTGCCACAGCGGCTCGAACAAGAAAGGGCGTCTGGACCTCAGCAGTTACGACGCCTTGCTGAAAGGTGGCAAGCACGGCGTAGCCATGGTAGCGGGGAAACCTGAAACCAGCCTGATGATTCAGCTTGCAGGGAAAACGCAAAAACCCGCCATGCCTCCGGAAGACGATGAGCCGCTTACCCCCGAAGAGTTGGCTATCCTCAAAGCCTGGGTGGCTCAAGGTGGCAAAGGTTCCACTTCCTCCGGTGCCACCCCCAAGACCAACGTCATCAAGTTGACCAAAGTCTCTGAGAAACTGCAGCCTGTATTGGCACTTTCCATCTCTCCCGACAAGAAGACCATTGCTGTCGGCCGGGGTACTTCCATCTATCTCTATCCCGCAGACAAGACCGAAAGCCAGAAGAAGCTCGTAGATACAGGTCTGAAGACCGAACAAGGCCAACCACTGGCCCAGTCGCAGCTTGACCTGGTACAATCGGTCATCTTCAGCGCTGATGGCAAACGTATCTACAGTGGCGGCTACCAGGAAGTGGTCGTCTGGGATGTCTCTGCTGGCAAGGTTGTCCAGCGATTCACGGGCCTGGCTGACCGGGTGGTGGCAATGGATCTCTCCCCGGATGGCAAACACCTCGCTGTCAGCGGGGGAGCACCTACCCAGGAAGGGGAAGTCGTTATCTTTGAGCTCAGCTCAGGCAAGCAGGTGCTTCGCCTGAATGCCCCACATAGCGACACTGTCTTCGGCATACGCTACAGTCCTGATGGATCCATGCTGGCGACCTCAGGTGCGGATAAGTTTGTCAAAGTCTGGGCAGTACAACCACTGGTTCGGCCTGACAGTACCAGCCAGGCAATCGCTAATGTGATGAATCGTGTACTGGCATTACCGACTCCTGCTGCAGTGGTGAGCAGGCATTACATGGCCAACCAGCAGTGCAGCGAACTGAATTACTCACTGATTACTCCGGGAACACAGCTTCGCAGCTTCGAAGGCCACACGCATCACGTGCTTGATGTCGCCTGGCGGGCTGATGGCAAAACACTTGTCTCCGCCGGCGCTGATCAAACCCTGAAAGTGTGGGACTTCGACAAAGGCGAACAGATTCGCACCATAGGTGGCCACAGCAAACAGATCAGCCGACTGGCGATGCTGAAAACCGCCCCCATGGTCATCAGTGCCTGTGGCGACGCCGGCCTACGCCAATGGAACATCGATAACGGAGGCAACGTGAGAGCCTACCCAGGTGCTACCGATTTCCTCCATGCCGTCGCAGCAACGAACGATGGCAGTTTGATTGCCTCTGGCGGGGAAGAGGGGATCGTCAGACTCTACAACGGTCAGAACGGGGCGTTGGTGAAGACGATTGGGAAGTAGGGCACGCTAGGCGTGCCTCACCACGAATTGTGCTCGTCACTTATCGCCAGTATAGTTGCTGCGGAATCTCATCGAGTTGAGGCACGTACAACGTGCCCTACTTGTTGAGCACCTCATCCAGGTTCATCAGCTGATTGCACAGCATCGTCCAGCTTGCCAGTTCTTGTGCTGGTAGCGTAGCATCCGCCTTGGAATCACCCACCGCGATCAGCTTCTTCGCATCAGCTTCGTTCTTCTGGTAGAAGTCGTGCAAATCCTTGAGAGAGGCTTCCACGATCTTCTTTTCGTCAGCTTTGAAGCTGCGGGAGAGCAATCGCTGGGCGATGTACTCCAAGCGATCATCGTTCGTCTTGCCTGCCTTGATGGCGTTAGTCGCCAGGTGGCGGGCGGCTTCGACGAACTGGATGTCGTTGAGGGTTACCAGGGCCTGGAGGGGCGTGTTGGTACGTTCGCGTTTGACGGTGCAGGTTTCGCGATTGGGGGCGTTGAAGATATCGAGCGAAGCAGGCGGGGCGGCACGTTTCCAGAACGTATAGATGCCACGACGATAGAGCTTCTCGCCCTTGTCAGCGACGTAGTTGCGGGTGTTGCTCACATCCATCGCCACCGCTTCCCAGACCCCTTCAGGCTGGTAAGGCTTCACGCTCGGTCCGCCGATCTTGCGAACGAGCAGCCCACTGACTGCCAGGGCATTGTCGCGCACCATCTCGGCATCCATACGAAAGCGGGGGCCTCGGCTCAGCCACTTGTTACTGGGGTCTTTCTCCAGCTTTTCGGGGGTGACAATCGCAGCTTGCCGATACGTGTTTGACATCACCATCAGTTTGAAAAACTTCTTCACGTCCCAACCCGATTCGCGGAATTCCACAGCAAGCCAATCGAGCAGTTCCGGATGGGATGGCTGTTCACCGCTGATGCCGAAATCTCCTGACGAACGGACGATGCCGTTGCCGAACACTTCCTGCCAGAAGCGGTTGACTGTCACTCGTGCTGTCAGTGGCTGATCAGGCTGGAGAAGCCATTCGGCCAGACCCACGCGATTACGTGGCAGGTTCGACTGCATGGCAGGCAGCATTTTGGGGGTATCAGGCTTAACCGGTTCCTGGCGTTTGTCGTACTCGCCTCGTTTGAGGATGTGCGCCATCGGTTCACTGTTCTTTTCCTGCATCACCAAAGCAACGGTACCCCGCCCTTTGATGGCTGCTTCTTCCTGTACCAGTTGCTTCTGCTTGTCAGAGAGCTTCTTGAACGCTTCATCCCGGCTGGGCAGCCACCAGGCGAAGAGATCATTCTTCTCAGCATCGGTTCGCTTGTCAGCCGGCTTGTTCAGCACCCATGCCGTCCGCGAACCATTTCTCAGTCCATCGACTTCCTCTTGTGAGAGTACCCGTTGATAAATGCGAAGGTCCTGCAGGCCATGGTTATTCAGTGCAGCTCCATTCGTCCGACGGCCGATTCGAAGCGGCACCGAAGTCTTGATGGACCCCTTGAGAGAATTGGCCTGGACCTGACGAGCTTCCTGCAGAACGCCATTAACGTATATCTTCACTCCCTGCTCTCTGGCACTGCCATCGTACGTGACCACGACGTGGCTCCACGCTTTGGCAGGAATGCTGTTAGACGAGACAACCTTGATGGCATCTTCCATCCACTTGCTGACGATATGGGTGCCCACACGGCCCTCTTCAATCCAGAAATCCCAGCCACGGTAGTGGTTGCTTTCATCCATGCGCGAAAGAATCGCAGCTTGCCCGGTGTTACGATCAGGTTTAACCCAGCCAGCAAAAGAGAAGGAATCTTTGGTGTCGAAATCGCCTGCTTCGTCGATGTGCAGATCCATATCGGATTTAGCTTTGAGAGCCTTGTCGGCCAATTGCCCTCCTTCCCAGGCAAGTGCCTTGCCACTGGTCAAATTGCGAAGCTGCCCTTCCACGAGGGCGGTAACGGTGCTGCCAGCACCTTCTGCAAGGAGTGCCTGAAAATAGAGCTTCTCCGTGGGTGTCTTCTTGAAAAACTCGCTGGCCTTGCCTGCTGCCAGCCATTTGTCGAACTCCGGTCGAGCAACCTTCTTGCGTTCCTCGACTTGTGTTTGAACTTCTTTTACTTCTTTAGAAAGTGCTTCCCAGCGAGGTCGATCCTGATCTAGCGGCACCACCATCACAGGTGGCGTATCCTTGATGTTCCCATCCATAGCCCGCTGGGTAGTGTTGTTGAAAAACGCGGAGAGCGAGTAAAAGTCCTTCATGCTGAACGGATCAAACTTGTGATCGTGGCAAACTGCACAGCCTGTTGTCATACCAAAGTAAACCTGGCCGAAGGTCTCAGTGCGGTCACGGGCGTACAGGACGAGGTATTCTTCATCGATGGCACCACCTTCGTTCGTGGTGATGTTATTGCGGCTGAATCCGGTAGCGATGCGTTGATCCAATGTTGCATTGGGAAGCAGGTCGCCCGCTATCTGCTCTCTGGTGAACTGGTCGAAAGGCATGTTCTTGTTGAACGCCTTGATCACCCAATCGCGGTACGACCACATCTCACGGTAATTATCAAAGTGGATGCCATGCGTATCGGCATAGCGGCTGTAATCGAGCCAGTAGCGGCCCCGATGTTCACCCCAATGCACTGAAGCCAGCAGTTTATCAACGTATTTCTCGTAAGCATTCGGGGATGAGTCATTCAGGAATGCCGCCACGTCTTCTGGTGCGGGTGGCAGACCCGTCAGATCGAAGCTGACGCGTCGAGCGAGGGTACGTCGATCTGCTTCCGGTGCGGGCTGAAGCTTTTGTTTTTCCAGATGCTCCATCACAAATGCATCGATGGGGTTCTTTGACCATTCCTTGTTCTTTACCGACGGAATGGCAGGCCGTTTGGGGGCGATGAGAGACCAGTGTGACTGGTATTCCGCACCCTGTTCGATCCACTGCTCCAGCATTTTCTTTTGGGCATCGGTCAGCTTCTTGTGTGAATTCGGGGGAGGCATCACCTCTTCGAGATCAGCGGTGTGTAACCGAGCAACGAGTTCGCTCTCCTTCAAA
>CAYPJB010000382.1:0-4617 GCA_964410845.1 uncultured Bacteroidales bacterium
CGCGGTCTCGAGCTCCTCGAGCGAGACGGCGCCCGCCTTGTACATCTTCTCGAGTTGTTTCAACTCTTCCGATGCGTACTCAAAAAAGTTCTTTGAACTGCGGGCCGTGTGCTCAGCATTGCGTTTCTGCAGAGGTAGATCACTTTCCATAAAGCGTTTGAAATCTTCCTGTGCGTTCTCATACGCCAGCTTGGCTGCTGCTTCATCCATGGGCAACAACTTCTGCAGGGTGTTGTACTCTACTTCAGCCTGCTTGAAAGCCAGGTCAGAAAGCTCACGTTCAATTTCCAGATCCTTCAACGCCTTGTTGAACTTTTCCATATCCAACTTGACGAGAGGATCACCCTTCTTAACCAATGCTCCATGTGCAACTGCACTCTGAACAACCATGCCTGTGGTCCAGGCTTCCAGTTTGATAGAAACCTCTTCTACATCTTCCGCTTCGAAGACGACCTTGGTGGAAACATCAATGCTGAATTTACCCTTGTCCACTTTGACAGTGTCTGCAGCCTTGGGAGCTTGCACAGTAGTGCCTGCCGGTTCCTTTTTGTCCTGCGGAACTGGACTGGCTACAGCGGTGGTCAGAATACCTGCTGATACTAGAGCAGCAGCGAAGAAGAGTTTTCTCATGGTTTGCCTCAATAACATGAATGACGCTCAGGTTTAACTTAGGAAAAATGGATCATGCTCATGCATCCATTTCATATGCTTTTAAGAGCCAGCTCTCCAGTTCGCCATCCACATCGTCTTTTGACAGGATGGCGATGTTGTGTGTAATGCGATCCTTCCTGGCCGTACCGCCCGTATCGGTCAGCCGGCTGCTGAATGGCACACCTCGCAGGCACAGGCCCAGATCGAGTCGAGTCTTGGTGGAAAAGGTCACCTTGGCAAAGACGTTGTTGCGATAGAATGGCACCATCGTCTGACACGGGCAGATTCTGACATCCTTGCCCAATTTCTTGACCAGATGGATGACATCCCAGTAGAGCGGTTCAAGGAGCGGTTTCCTGGTACACATCTCTTCCACCCATTGCTCAGCCTTCTTCAGATACTCGACTGGATCAAGATCTTCAGCACCACCACCCAGGGATTGAATAGCCAACCAATGGGCAGTATTCGTGCCCAGATTCAGGTCCTTTTTAAGCCAGGTAACGCGCTCTTTCTCCGTGGCCGGTCCTTTCTTGTTGATGAATGATTTCCATTCATCTAACGATCTACCCGTCTTCACAGGAAGCTCTTTCACCCACTTCATCGTGAGCGCCAGGCTGGGATGCGGGCTATAGATCGTCTTCCGTGCCATGACTATACCTTGGGGCGATGCTTTAGTGCATGCGCTATGATAGCCTCCGTCTGTGCCAGTTCAGTACCGGTCACTTCCAGTCGTGGTGGACGAACTCGAGCGGAACCCATTCCTACTTTCTCCTGGGTAAGTTTTATCAGTTGCACGAACTTGACCACAACATCCAGCCGCAGGAGTGGCAGGAACCATTCGTAGAGGGCGCGAGTATCCTCCCCCTTCATCGCTTTCTCGTACAGCACCACTGATTCCTTCGGGAAGGCATTTACCAGCCCGGCAATCCAACCGGTAGCGCCAGCGCGTACACCTTCCACGAGCAAATCATCTACGCCCATGAAGTACTTCAGGCGATCTCCCAATAACGCCCGCAACGCTGTCACTCGCCTTACATCCGCACTCGATTCCTTGATGGCATGCAGATTGTCATGGTCCTGGCACAGTTCCGCCACTTGCTCGGGCAGAAAGTCCGTCTTGTATGCAATCGGATTGTTATAGAGCATGCATGAAAGCTTGGTGGCATTTAATATGGTGGCGATATGTCCCTTCATCTCTCGCCAATCGGAACTGTAGACGTAAGGTGGCAACACCATCAGGCCCTTGCAACCCACATCCGCAGCCTGCTTGGCTAATCGAACTGCATCCGCAGTGCTAAGTGCTGAGATGCCTGCCACGATGGGTACCCTGTTTCCAATGGTCTCCACGCAGGTCTTGAGAATACTGATCTTCTCTTCCTTCTCCAGGGTAGCCCCTTCACCCAGCGAACCGAGCGCGACAATGCCATGACAGCCGTTATCTATCAGCCAGGTGATGTGCTTCTTGAGAAAAGGCGTATCAAGCGAGAGGTCAGGCTGGAATGGTGTCGTAATTGCAGGAAATACACCGTGCCAGTTCAGTGAGGACGACATGAAAGCTCCGTGGAGTTATGTGGTTGCAAATTGCCTGTCACCGGCATCACCCAGACCGGGAACAATGTAACTGTTGTAGTTTAAATGACTGTCAAGAGCACCCAGGAATATCGGGACCTGGGGATGAGCTTCTCGCAGCCGAGCAACACCTTCAGGTGCAGCGATGAGGCCCATGAACCAGAGATCTTTCACACCCCAGCGTTTGAGCAGATCCAGACTCGCGATAGCCGAACCACCGGTTGCCAGCATCGGATCGAGCACGATGGCCAGATCTATATGCGGTTCTGCTGGCAGCTTGTTATAGTATGTTACTGGTTGCAGCGTTTCATGATCACGGTATAGCCCCAGGTGCCAAACCTCTGCATCAGGCACGAATTCATGCACTCCATCCACCATGCCTAGCCCGGCACGCAGCACCGGGACCAGTCCGATACGATCCGCAAGTCGTTTGCCTTCGGCTTCAGCCAGCGGCGTCACGACCCGAATGGTTTCCAGGTTTAGACGCGTGCTAGCTTCGATAAACAGCAATTGAGACAACTGCCGAACCAGTCGCCGAAACGTGGAAGGAGAAGTTTCTTTATGTCGCAGTTCAGCCAGACGCGTCTGCACCAGCGGATGGGATGAAACAAAAACCTGATCGAACATGCCAGCAGCCTCAGTTTGACAATGGCATGATAGCTGGTTTTCCGCCGAGTGCTAACGAGAAACCGGTCGATAAATCCACCAGTCATGGAAAGTCTTGAAAAGGAAGTATCCACCAACAGCAACGACTGCTAGCACAGCAAGCGTGATCAGGTACGGCAGGAAGTTGAATCGCTTTGCTTCCAGCGTGAATTCATAGTTACAATTCTTGCAACAGTGGGAGTGCCCAATTTGAACATAGACGTATTCTGCTTCAGTTTTACAGGACGGGCACTTTTGACGCAAATACATGGATAACTCTCACTTGCACGAGACACTTCTACTATAGACCAGAAATCGAGCCAGGAAAAGTAATACTGAGGTCAAACAATTCAGGATAATGCAGTCAGCTTCGCATGAATCGCTTCAGAATCATAGACACATCCCGCCCAAATTCCTCCACTGGCATGAATGAGCGATGCCCACAGTCGGGTATCATCGGGCAGAGAAGGATCAGGCTGAAGGTCCGCTCGTAGTACTCGCTTTTTCAATATTTCTGCACCTTGTTCTGCACTGAAGTCGATTTCGCCATGACCGACCAGATTCACGGTTCCAACGAAGTTCCTGCGATCGATCCGTATCTCAATCCAATCGTCATCAAGAATCTTGCCAATCGGCCCACCCGCCAACGCTTCGGGGGAAACATGCCCGATACATGCTCCAGTGGAAACGCCAGAGAACCTGGCATCGGTAATCACTGCCACCTGCTTGCCCCAAGCCAGGTGCTTAAGAGCTGAAGTGATCTGGTAAGTCTCCTCCATCCCCGTCCCCATTGGCCCCCTGCAGATGAGCACAATCACGTCACCCGGCTTGACACCAGTGGCATCCCTGGCCTTAATTGCCGCCATCGCTGCCTTCTCGGAAGTGAAGACACGGGCCCGCAACCGTTGATGATAGACACCATCAGCATTTACCATGCTGGGATCAATAGCTGTGCTCTTGATGACACAGCCTTCGGGGGCCAGGTTACCCGTTGGAAAGGTGGCAGTGCTGGTCAGCCCTTTTTCCTTCGCCCTTGCAGGCGACATGATCACATCGCCCGGATCGACACCATCAGCCTGGTACAGCCTCTCCTGCAAGCGCTTGCGTCGCTCCGACTTCGGCCAGGCATCGAGGATCTTGCCCAGTGCCACGCCAGTCACAGTAAGTGCTGATTCCTGCAGGAGCCCTAACTCCCTGAGGTGCATCATCACTTCTGGCACGCCACCAGTAAGGTAGACCCGCACGGTGGGATGCCCCACCGGCCCATTCGGAAGCGCATCGACGAGCCTTGGCGTTCGCTTGTTGAACGCGATCCAATCCTGCAGGCTGGGTCGAGGCAGTCCCGCTTGATGCATAATTGCTGGGATATGTAACAGCAGATTCGTTGAACCGCCCACGGCGACAAAGACGGTCATCGCATTGTGGGCTGCTGCTTCGGTGAGAATGTGCTTACCCGTCAGCTTGTTCTTCCGCATGCCCAGTAGCGCTCTGGCGGATCGTGTAGCGAGGTCCTTCCAGATTGGCTGCCCGGATGGCGCCAGTGCTGCGTGAGGCAACGTCATGCCGAAAGCTTCTGCTACCACCTGCGATGTCGCTGCAGTTCCAAGAAATTGACAACCACCACCGGGCGAGCCACAAGCTTTGCAGCCAAGTTCAGCAGCTTGATCCAGGGTAATATCACCATGTACGTAGCGGATGCCGATCGTTTGTACTTTGCCTGCATCTTCGCCATCGCTGGCTGGCAGCGTAACG
>CAYPJB010000383.1:0-4612 GCA_964410845.1 uncultured Bacteroidales bacterium
AGTGTACCAGGTCTTTTTCGGTTGGTGTTGGCAGCGACTTGGCACCAGCCTTCTTCAGCAGTTCCTGCATCTTCTCGTTCTTGCTCGTCGTGGCTGCATACAGGCTGGCATCGAGAGCATCCTGGCTGACTTTCTTCTGATCAATGATGAAGGTGACGAGGGCTTCGTTTTTGAGACCAACGGCACCGGTGAGGGCGGTATCAAGATCCTTGGCACCAGCGGTGATCAGTGCCTTGGCGACTTCCACTCTGCTACCAGCGATAGCGGTGCTGAGCGGTGTCTGATACCAGATGCCATCACGGGCATTGACATCAGCCTTGGCTTTGAGGAGGAGTTCGACCACCTCCATCTTGCCCTTGCTGCAGGCAATCCAGAGGGCTGTGATGCCCATCTCATTAGTGGCATTAACATCAGCACCCTTATCAAGTGCCGCTTGCACTGCCTTGGCATCACCCGCCCGCACCGCAGCCCAGAGGACATCACGCTTCTCATCCGCAAAGGCTGGCAGCGCGAGGCAACAAAGAAGAAAGACGGAACAGAGAGCTAGGCGTGCAAACATGGAAGTGTCACCAGAATACGACGCTACGTTATTCGCCGAAGAGTCGTCTTGATTTGTAACGCATTGGCAGATGGGATGCTACGGGTGGTGTGCGGATTCGGGGGATATGATGGTATCGTGAGAGAAGCTGTGTAGGATAGAGGCTGCAATTCCTGGAATCCGACTATGCCCCCAACCATACGTCCGCGCATTGCCTTACGTCTGCTGGGCGAAGAGATTGCTGCCCAGGCAGAGGTGCCGGCGGAACGGGGGCGGCTGGATCAGTTGTTGCCACTGCTCCTGGAACTGGATCAGGCAGCGATTGAGGTAGCGGTACGAAAGAACCCTTCGGGGAAGGCGGTCAGTTGTGCCAAGGGGTGTTCGGCGTGTTGTCGGGCCCAGCCGGTACCGATCACGCCTCCGGAAGCGTATGCCTTGTCGAAGTTGATAGATGCGTTGCCTGAGCCAAAACAGAGTACAGTCAAACAGCGATTTGCTGAGCGGGTGGGTGCTTTGGAACGTGCAGGCTTGCGTGACATCTTTCTACGTGAAGCACCGCTCGAAAGTGCCACACAGGCTCGCCAGAAGGTGGAACAGTATGTGCAACTCAAGCTCGCCTGCCCGTTCCTGGAAGACGATGCGTGCAGCATTCATCCACAGCGGCCATTTGTGTGTCGACAATATCTGGTGACATCCGATCCGGTACTTTGCGATGATCCACTTCATAACGATGTGGAAGTGGTGCCGATGCCGATTCAACCAGCCCATGCGATGTTGAGTATGACCGAGCGGTTTCTGAATCTGCAGACCGGCACCATTCCGCTGGTGCTGGCACTGGTCTATGTGGAGAAGTATCGCCAGACGTTGGAGCAGCAGGTTCCGATGAAAGATGCACTGCAACATTGGTCGAAAGCAGTGGTGAATTGACGTTTCCTTCTGGAATCGGTGACCTTACACAGTGTACAATAACGTCAGTTGATGGAGCTTATGCATGTTGCTCGAAGGTGTTGTCAAGAATGGGAAAATTGAACTTGAAAAAGGGCAAATTCTACCGGAAGGGGTCCGCGTCGAAGTGACCGTGAAAGACATGCAAGCCAAGAAGCCGCAACTCACCCATGCGAACCTTTTGTCGTTAGCCGGAATCGCGAAAAATCTTCCTGCCGATTTTGCAGAACAGCATGATCATTACATTCATGGAACGGATAAACGATGAAGCGCGTCTTTGCAGACACTTTCTACTTTTTGGCTCTGATTAACGCTCGCGATACTGCACATGAAAAAGCTGTTTCATTTATTCAGAGTTATGTCGGTCACATCGTCACCAGCTCATGGGTCATTCTGGAATTAGCGGATGCACTGTCATCAGTACAGAATCGTCAGCATTTCCAAGATACATGGAATGTTATCACGAATGATCCCAACATCACCATCATTGAAATGTCGCAGCAGATTCAGAATGATGCAATTGATCTATATCTTCAGAGAGCAGACAAGAACTGGTCTCTGACAGATTGCGTATCGTTCAGGATCATGCACCATGAAGGGTTATCCGAAGCACTTACAGGAGACAAACATTTTGAACAAGCTGGTTTTCAAGTACTACTCAAGTGAGATGGTTTTATTGCTCGCTTCTTCCGACATGCCTCGCTGCAGTATTTCACCTCGTTCCAGTTCTTCTCCCACTTCTTCCGCCAGGTGAACGGGCGCTGACAGACGGCACACACCTTCGATGGTAGATTTTCTTTGCTCGGCTGTTTCATGATGCCTGCAATTCCTCCAGGTGTGCAGTCACACACTGAGGCAGATACTCCAGCGAGTAACCTCCTTCCAGGCAACTGACGAGACGACCCTGGCTATGGGTGGCTGCTGCCTGCTTGAGTAGTTTCGTCAGGGTCGTGAAGTCTTCGACTTCGAGACCCAGCGAGCCGATGGGATCGCGAGCATGGGCATCGAAGCCGGCACTGAGCAGGATGATATCAGGCTTCGCCACCTGCACTGCCTTTTCCAGATTGTTCTGAAAGGCAGCGAGGTAGTCGCTGCGCGAGATACCAAAGCGAAGAGGTACGTTCAGGGTATGTCCCAACCCTGGGCCGGTACCAGTCTCGGTAGCAAGGCCGGTGCCCGGGTAGAACGGGAAGCGGTGCAGGCTGAGGAACGTCACCCGTTCATCGTTGTAGAAGGCATCCTGGGTGCCGTTGCCATGATGGACATCCCAGTCGACGATGAGGACACGATCAGCCCCGTTCTGCTGAGCGACCCGGGCCGCGATAGCAATGCTGTTAAAGAGACAGAACCCCATGCTCGTGCTGGGTGTAGCATGATGGCCCGGAGGCCGGACGAGACAGAAAGCCGTGCGATCCGTGCCGTTCATCACTTGCTGAACTGCCTCGCAACAGGCACCTGCGGCAAGCAGTCCAATTTCCAGGGATCGAGCACTGACCACGGTATCTGCTTCGATCTGTCCGCCGCCCCGCTTGCATGCCTGCCAGATGATATGTGAGACCTCGGGCGAATGCACGAGTTCAACGTCATTCAGACTGAGAGGTACTATCGTGCCAGGTACACATCGCTCAGCAGCAACCTGGAACGGCTCATGCTCCGTGATGGAGGTGTAGCGTGCCGGGCATTCCGGATGGCCCTGGCCGGTCAGGTGTTCGGTGAATCGTGTATCCCGAAAGAGGATGGTCATGGTATGCCTTACTCGGAGAGCGAGTTCGTGGCTTCTGGCAACTTCACTATCAGTACCTTATCCAGCCGGGTACGGTCCATATCGATGACCTCGAAGCGGAAGCCTTTCCAGGTGAAGTGTTCGCTGACTTTGGGCAGATGCCCCAGCCGCTTGAAGACGAATCCACCGAGTGAATGGTATTGCCCCTTTTCATCGTCATTAACATTCGGAATACCCAGATCTTCGAAGGCTTGTTCCACGGAAAGCGAAGCATCGACAAGGTAGCTGCCATCGTCACGTTTAACGATGCTGGCGGGCTCTTCATCGATGTCATCGATATCGCCGACCAGGGCTTCGATAATATCGTGGAGCGTCACCAACCCGATGAAGCTGCCATACTCATCTACGACAAGAGCCATCGCCGCTTTCTTCTGCTTGAATTGATCGAGCACGCTCAGGGGCGATGCCGATACGGGAACAATCAGAGGAGGCTGAATGATGCTCTCCCAGTTGCCTCCCAGACCTTGCAGTTGAAACGCAGCCAGCTCCTTGGCGGAGATCACGCCGATCGGTTCCTGCTTGAGTTCTTCAAACACCGGGAAGTAATGGTGAGGCTCCGACATCACCAGTTCCCATGCATCCAGAATAGTCATGCTCTTGACGAGAGGCACGATATCCTTGCGAGGGGTCATGATGGCAGAGAGGGTCAAATCGCCCAGTTGAAATAGCCTTTCGATGATCTCCCGCTCTTCCGGATCGACTGCACCGCTCTTGGTGCCTTCCATCACCATCGAAGTAATGTCTTCCTGGGAGATGTCCGGCTCGGTTCGTTCGGGGATGCGGAAGAGCCAGACGATGAAGTCGGTGGAGCGGTCCAGAAACCAGACGATGGGTTTGCAGAGTGCGGAGAAGCGTTGCAGCAGCCTGGCCGCCCCGCGAGCGATGGCTTCGGGGTAGCTTAGAGCCAGTCGCTTGGGCAACAACTCACCGATTACCAGCGAAAGGTACGTGATGATGAGCACCACGATGAAAAGGCTCACGGTGTTGGCAACGGGTTTGAGCCACGAGACTTGAGAGAGTTCATCTGCCAGATGCTGCGAAAGACTGGCACCACCGAAGACCCCGGCAATGATACCAATGAGCGTGATGCCTACCTGCACCGTAGCGAGAAAATTGCCCGGCTTGTCGATCAGTTGGAGTGCCAGGGCAGCCTGGGTATCGCCTTCATCAGCAGAATTGCGCAACCTCGACTTGCGTGCCGAGACCATCGCCAGTTCCGACATCGACAGCAGACCATTGAGAATGGTAAGCAGCAGGATGATGAAGATTTCGACGAGCACCATGAGGTGGGTATCCGGTAACGTGGGATGAGTTTATGTTACCGGAATGGATGCCGGTTGCTTGGA
>CAYPJB010000384.1:0-4528 GCA_964410845.1 uncultured Bacteroidales bacterium
TTGACCTGTTCTTTCGGCAATAGCTGCAAAGTCTTCCATGAAACGATATTCCCAATACGACGAGCCAGGGAAAAAATGCTATCAACTGCAGTGTTCCATTCTAGGCCTTGTGAGTCTGGCGGGGAAAGCACCAGAGCGCAACGATTGGTACCAGCGAGATGGCAACAAAGCAAGCGATGATCTTCCAGGATATCAGACCCTGATAGGTTTCCACTTTAGCCAGTTCGGTACCCGTCATCACGTAGAGAGTGGTAAGGTGCAGCATCCCCAGGATGGTCACCAGCCAGAACTGCCAGAGAGGGATCTGGGTTCTGCCGAAGTAGAGATTCTCGAGGAAATATGGAATCAACGGATTCAACCGACAGGAAAGTAGAACTACCCAGGTGGCATGCGACCGATCCTGATTGAATTTCTGCAGTGCCGGAAAATAGTGGAAGAGTGTCGAATCACTGAGCCAATAGCGGCTGGTTAGAAATGCCAGACTTGCTCCAGTGCTGGAACTGATACTGGACAGTGGCAGTGCGTACCAGCCGAAGAGCCAGCCGCCTAGCAAAGCCAGGAGCAAAGCCGTGGGGCCTGGGATGGAAAGAGCGGTGATCGTGATGAAACTCAGCACATAACCAATGGCACACGATATGGGTGACGTGTCGGCATATTGACGGATGGCTCGCAGTGATTCTTCAGCATTCACCAGAAACTGATTCCAGGGAATGAAGATACCAATGACACATAACAGTATCAGGAGAATGACCTGATCCAGGAGAATACGACGAAGAAACGACAGGTAAGCTCTCACGAGTGTGACTCGCTACTCGCGGCCAGAATCGACTGTTCCAGTGTAGCATCGCGTACCAGTTCCCGATCGCTCCAGTTCCCTACCATGCAATAGATACCAGGCTTCTCACCCAGTTCGCCGGGCAGTGTCTTGATCTTGCGATGTCGAGCCAGACTATTCAGATAAATTTTCGGTAAACACTTCTCACAAGAAAGGCCATAGGTCTTCAGCTCACTGCTGGCTCCATGGCTCCACTGGGCAGCAATCTTGTACCTTGCAAGCTCTGTGCAGTTTTCGCCATAACAACGTACTGGGTAATTCATCGTGGGATATTGCTTGATCGACTATTCACTCGGATAAGGTAGCTCTTCGCCTTGAATTGACGAGAGTGCATTCAGAGCTGCTTTCTGTTCAGCATCTTTCTTGGTCTTACCCCAGGCCGGGGGGTACAACTGTTGTCCCAGGCTGGCAGAAACCTTGAAGCACTTGCTGTGTTCCGGTCCTTTTTCATCCAGAAGTACATACGTTGGCGATTCACCAATCTCGCGCTGGCTCCACTGCTGCAGCGCTGACTTATGGTTTTCTGCTTTGGTGTTGTTGGCTACTTCAGCGATCTCATCGGAAAGGTGCCGGATGATGAAATCCTGTGCAGCTTCGTAGCCACCATCGAGGTAGATCGCAGCGATGAGCGATTCCAGAACATCCGCCAGCACGTTGGCTGGAATGTCTGTCTGCATCCCTTTGCCTAGAGTCAGAAAGCGATGAAGCCCCAATTGACGGCTAATGGCAGCACATGTTCGCCGACTGACAACGGCAGACTTGATGCGGGTCATGTCGCCTTCAGAAAAGGTGACGTAGTTTTTGTAGAGCCATTCACAAACAACCAAGCCCAGAACTGCATCTCCCAGGAACTCCATCCGTTCGTTGGAGGCAAGTCGGGTGTTTGCTCCGGAGGCATGCGTGAGAGCTGAGCGCAACAACTCGGGCCGCTGAAAGTGGTACCCGATCGAGGCCTGACAGCGGTCAATAATATCGGTAGTTGAAGGTGTTATGGTCTTCATATTTCAGCAGTTTTCCCACAGCAGGGTAACCCAGTTGAATGGCAAGGTCAACGGGGTAACCCATATTCCCATCGCTTTTCTTAAGACCTGTGCTAACTTGTTACTAAGCAACATTTCACTTAACAAAATAAGAAGCCATGCCCGAAGCCACTAACGATCAGACCAAAACCAAGCCTACTGTCGATATTGATCCACCCGCCTGTTTTTACCTGGGGCGCGAGTATGATCTGAAGACAAAGGAACTAGGTAAGCCAGTGATGTATGATGCCCACTGGCTGACAACGCATGGTGTCGTTGTAGGTATGACCGGATCGGGTAAAACCGGACTCTGCGTTTCCCTCCTCGAAGAAGCAGCACTCGACAGCATCCCGTGCATTATCGTTGATCTGAAAGGCGATCTCACCAATCTCCTTCTTCAGTTCCCGGACATGAAGCCGGAAGACTATAAGCCCTGGCTCGATCCGGAAGTAGCCAAGCGGAAAAAGATGACCATCGACGAGATGGCCGAGAGCACAGCCGAGACCTGGAAGAAGGGACTGACGGACTGGTATCAGCAACCAGAGCGGATTCAACGCCTGAAAGACTGTGCCGAATGGCGCATTTACACCCCGGGGAGTGAAGTTGGCCGGCCGGTTTCCATCCTGCAGAGTTTCTCGGCTCCTAAGGGCAATCTGACTCGTGAAGCGCTGAACGAACGGGTGGATTCAACTACTACCGCGCTGCTTGGCCTCACTAACATCTCGGGTGATCCGCTGCAATCCAAGGAACACATCCTCGTTGCCAATCTCCTGCTGAATGCCTGGACAAAGCATCAGGACATGGATCTGGCACGGATCATCACCCAGATTCAGGATCCTCCTATTAGTCGCATTGGTGCTTTTGAAGTCGATACCTTCTATCCACAAGCCGAACGACTGAAGCTGGCGGTCTCGTTGAACAATATTCTCGCGTCCCCCAGTTTTGCTACGTGGATCATGGGCGAAGGTCTCGACTTCAACAAGATTATGCGCTCCCCGGATGGTAAACCTAGGCAGAACATCTTCTACCTGGCCCACCTCGAAGAATCGCAGAGGATGTTCTTCCTCACGTTGCTGCTGTCAGAATTCTTGAGTTGGACACGGAGCCAATCGGGTACGAACAGCTTGCGAGCATTGCTTTATGTGGATGAAGTCTTCGGCTACCTGCCACCTCACCCGGCCAATCCACCCAGCAAACAACCCTTTCTGACGCTGCTCAAGCAGGCACGAGCATTTGGTGTCGGGGTTTTGCTGGCCACCCAAAATCCGGTCGATCTCGATTACAAAGCATTGACCAATGCAGGTACCTGGTTCGTAGGTAAATTGCAAACTGAACGAGACAAGGCACGGCTCCTGGAAGGGTTGCAGGGCGTGGCCAATGCTGCTGGTACACTGGCAGACAAAACCGTCCTCGACAAGACTATCTCGGCACTAGGCAATCGCGTCTTTTTGATGAACTGTGTACATGAAGGCAAGCCTCACATCATCCATTCCCGCTGGGCTTTGAGTTACCTCGCTGGTCCGATGACACGCGAGCAACTCAAACGACTGCCTGCTTCCGCCCTCAAGGATGAAGTCGTCGAGACGGCTGGAAGTGAAGCCAGGAAACAATCCATTACACTCACTAAAGAGGGGGGCTGCACTGAGAGTACCTGCCCAGCCGCTACTCTGCCCCCTACCACCAGGTTCTGCAGCGATTGTGGTGGCAGGCTTGTACCGAAGCAGCCGAAAGAAGAAGCCAGTTTCAAGCGGGACATTCAGGCACAGCAGACAACATCGAGCGGAATGGAAGCCAGCACGGCGCCAATCCTGAATGCTGGAGTCACCCAATATTATCTGAAGGCAGTGCCACTGGCTGGTCATCCCGGGCAGGCTGCACCAAGTAAGCTGGTGTATCAACCTTTTTTGATGGGAGTTGGTGAAGTCAGCTTGATCAATGCTCGAGCCGGTGTCGTTCTGGATCGCACATATCGTCTCATCACCGAAGCACCAGCAGCAGGCATGGCAACTTCCTGGAACGATTCTCAGGCCTTTGCTGATGGCTTTGTTACCGCTCCCGATGCAGGCGATGCAGTCTGGCTCGATCTGCCCAAGGGGTTGAATGATGTGAAGCGGCTGAAAGACCTGAACAAGGAGTTCGCTGATTACCTGTACAGCAACGCCAACGAAACGGTTTACAACAACAAGAGCCTGAGCCTGACCAGCGAACAGGGGGAATCTCACGAGCAGTTCATCGAACGCTGCAAGGCGACAGCTCAGAAGGAAGCGGAGCAGGAAGCTGGCGATATGTTCCGCAGGAAAGCGGAGAAAGAAGCGAAGACCAAAACATCTGCTGCAGAGATGGCTCAGGCCCAACAGGATTACAACATGCTGGCCCAGCAAGGCACCTCACTCATCGGCCAGCTCTTCAACTGGAACAAAAGTAACCAGCAGGAAGCCCAGAAAGCAGAAGCCGGCAGGCGTTACTACGCTGCTAAAGGAGAGTTCGATGCTGCACAGAAGGAACTGAATGAACTGACGCAGCAAGTGGCGGAGATCACTGAGAAATGGAAGAGCAAAGCCTTTGAAGAATTGAAAGAGATCAAACTCGCCGCCAAGAAGAGCGATGTGAAAGTCACCCAGTTCGGCATCGCCTGGGTGCCATACTGGAAGGTGGGAGAAAGGTTGATCCCGGC
>CAYPJB010000385.1:0-4527 GCA_964410845.1 uncultured Bacteroidales bacterium
ATGTTGGGGTGATCCATCATCGTCAACGCCTGGCGCTCCGCTTCAAATCGGGCCAGCACCTGACGACCCGCCAGATCAGATTTCACCAACTTGATGGCTACGTTACGCCTGATAGGTTCCGTCTGCTCGGCTTGCCAGACCTGGCCCATCCCTCCCTGGCCGAGCAATTCTCGAAGAACGTAGGAGCCGACTTTGGTACCTGATGTGACACCCGAAGACCTATCGATGTCTGGCTTGCTCGATTGAGCAGAAGCCACCAGTCTGGCTTCGAAGGCATCACCCTGCGAGGATATCTTGTCCAATTGGCTGGTGCACTCTTCGCACTGGGCGATATGCTGTTCAACAAGTTGACTTTCATCTACCGACGTGCGACCTGAAAGGTATCGGCTCAACAGTTCATTGCTCGGGTGATCGATCATAGCCATCTCAAAAGTTATGCTAACGTTTCCTCACCAACCAGGTCTGCTGCCAGTTCCCTCAATCGACAGAGCACACGTGACTTGGCCATGTAGACCGCAGCCACCGTAAGCCCCAATTCCGAAGCAACGGTTTGGGCTGAAGCCTTCTCCAGCGTCAACCGACGGAATGCCGAAACCGTCTTCTCTTCAAACTCGCTGGAGAGTTGCTCCAGCAGATACGCTAGCACATGACGATCGTGCTCCCGCTCCCAATTCTGCGTCTCAGCAGACTCTGCCACTTCGTTCATCTGCTTTTGGAACTCGGTGCCACCCATCGGCGCACCCCGCAGTTGCTTCTTTCGCTGGTGGCCTTGATAGCGAAACAGGCAGATGTTCCGCAGCCAGGTACGGAATGCCCCGGTATTTCCGCTATGCTGAAAGCCAGGCAACTCCTTCACCAGTACCGCAAGAACATCCTGGCTCAGATCCTCAGCATCGGTCTGATGGATACCTTTGCTCATGAACCAACCCGTCATGAAGAGGCGGTACAATCTCTCCAGGCGTACCCAGGACGCATTCGAGCCCCGGGCCGCCTGTCCCAACAAGGTCAGGTTGGTCGTTTCCAAACAGTATCTCCGAATCGTAACTTTTCGTTGCTACGATACGTAAGATATCGCTTGGTATAGATGCAAGCAATCAGCCTCTGCCTGGTTATCGCCTGATTCGCTTATTCCTTTCCCCCCTGCGACGGCGATACCCAGCATAACCGGCTGCTGTGAGAGAAATCGCCGATAGCATCACCATGCTTGCTGGTTCCGGCACTGCCGCGATGACAATGTTGCCACCGTTATCAATACCGTAGTTGCCAAATCCATTATCGCCGGCCCAGGTAATGCCTGCGAATCCTGTCTGTGATCCAGTGGGATCGACAATGTAATTGTTCGGCACGTTGTACCGGATCTGGAACACCTGCCCGTCGAAATCGAACAAGTCTCCATCGGCTAAGCCAGCAAAAGTGCCCCCACCCAGCAAGCCGCTCGGGTTCTTGATAATCACAAACGACGAAAGGAACGGCGCTTCGAATGATCCCTGTCGATCCGCCAGGAGCGCCGTATTGTTCAACAGGTACGACGAAGTCAGGGAGATCTGGTCATAGCCGGTGCCTGCGATCGTGCCTTGCAGTTCCACCAGGAAGCTGGAGTTGTTACCCATCGTCAGGGTGCCATTGATCGATAGCACGCCCGTCCCGTTGACACCTGGTGAAAAGAGTCCCGCCCCTTGCAGGCTGCCCCCCAGGCTCCCCGTACCGCTGATAGCCGCTCCGAGGCCAAGGAAGGAGATGCCCGTGGCTGCTGAGTAATTCCCGGTGAGCACGACATGGCCCTGCTCAATACTCAGGAAATTACTGCCGGTACCACTCAGTGTGAGCGTTCCTGCGCCACGCTTGATGATGCCACCAGTGCCATTGATGTTGTTCGCCAATGTGACATCATCACTGCGATGAAGAGTCATCACAGAATTGTTGACCACTGTGCCAGTTCCCAACGAGCCAGTAGTTCCCCCGTTGCCAATCTGCAGGAAGCCACTGCTGATGGTAGTGCCACCGGTGTAGGTATTGTTGCCGGTGAGCACCAGCGTACCGGGACCAGATTTGGTGAAGCCACCGGTGCCACCGATTGCTTGCGACACAGTAAAGGTATTACCAGACGCGGCAATATCGAAGCCGCCACCATTCACTCCCCATGTGATTGGACGTGTTGTCGAGGTAAAAGTGGTTCCAGTAACTTGCAGCATCCCACCGTTAAAGGTCAGGCTGCTGCTGGCATCGCCTAGATGGCTATTGCTTGCCACGCTCAAGGTGCCGCCTGTTAGTGTCGTGCCTCCGGTGTAGCTGTTATTGCCGGTGAACACCAGCGTACCGGGACCCGATTTGGTCAGGCCGCCGGTGATCTGCGCATCGATTCCGCCACCGAGTGTATCTGCAATGGTTACGGTATTGCCATTGCTTACACTATAGTTGACGGATCCGGCGAGGAAGATACCCGAGCCGATGGCCTGGCCATTTTGGAATCCGCTGCCACCAGCGACAACTCCTCCTGACAAAGCTCCATCTTGAATCGTGAGTGACGCACCCTGGCGAACGAAGATGGCTCCACCTGCCCCGAGACCACCGCCTTTCACACCATCTCCAAGTGGGCCGCCGGAGCCACCGCCGAAACCAGGGCTTTTTGACGCACCACCACCTCCTCCTCCTCCAAATCCGCCACTACCAACATATCCCCCACCTCCGCCGAACCCACCACTACCGCCATAGGTTCCACCTCCTCCGAATCCGCCGTTCTCTCCGCTGGCTCCAACTCCTCCACCACCAGGTCCTTCAAAACTACTACCACCACCACCACCGTTGATTCCTCCAAAAACTGCACCTGGTGCTCCACCTGTAAATTGACCCGGAGCACCAAAGGCTCCGCCAATCCCACCATTGGCTCCCAATCCAAATCCTCCTCCTCCAACGTTTCCATTCCCTCCCATACCGCCGCCGCCAGTAACACCACCACCAAGTGAAGATCCGTTACCACCAATCGCTCGATTGTTATTCAACACCACATTGGAAAGACTGAGATGGCCCGCATTGAGGAATACACCACCGCCGAAGCCTGCTCCACCCGCTGCACCATTGCCACCCCGGCCATTGCCATTCTGAATCGTCAGATTGCTGATGTTCCAGTTGGTATTTGTCGTTGCCTGTAGCGAGCCAAACCCGGTTGTTGCTGCAGATTCACCGTTGCTCACGCCCAGGAAGAACACCCGATCCCCCGTAGCGTTCGAAGTGGAACCTCCATTGATAATGTTGTTGTTCCCATTGATGGTAATACCGTTGGGATTGGTCAGAATCGGCAGCATCGAACCGAGATTGATCGTGCTGTTGGTAATGCTGAAATTCACCGTCGCCGCCCCGTTAAAGGCATTCGCTTGGGCCAGTGCATCTCGCAATGACCCGGCTCCACTGTCTGCAGCGCTCGTCACCGTAAAGGTTTGCGCCGAAGCCACTTGCATCGGAACCACCGCAGCACATGCAGCCACTAACCAAGCCGCCCACTGGCGTTTTGTCGTCTTCATATTCGATCTCGTCAGATACTCGGAAGTTCTACCCACCATCAGAAGTGCGCGAGATCGGGGAATCTAACAGTAGTTTTCTGGATTTCTCTCATGCGATGGACGATTTGGACAACATCTTGACACTTCCATTTCGTACTTATCTAGGTCGTGTGGTGGGTACACCGTTCAAGCTACTATCCCCTCTCAATCATCGATGTTGTATCGTCGATACAGTTTGGTGACCTCGGTTTCGTAGCCTCGCTTGATCAGATCTTTTCGACATTGGTCCGCTAATTTCATGTTACTGGCTGCCAGGTAGATTTCGGTTTGGATCAGGAGTGGCTGGTGATTGTCAGGCTCAGATGTTGACCACTTTTCCAGATAGTAGAGTGCAGCATTATCGAGTCGGCGTCGCCAATACTCGAGTGCCTGCTCGCGATACCATTGCGATTTCGAACGAAGAGCAGTATTCGGAAAGCCTGCCAGTTCTTGTCGTCGCTGGGATAACTCGTCAGTACTCAACCAGCGTGGCACCTCCTCTGTCAGGACAGTCCCGGTGTATGCCTCGGCATATTGCTCATACCAGGTACGATCATGATCAGATGGTCCCGGTAACGGCCAGGTACTTGCGATGCCACTCTCATCCATGATCAGGAGCGAGCGGCTATCTGGACTGAATCTTAAGGTAAGAATGCGATGGTGGTTATGAATGATTGGCCCGACTGCCAGACCAGTATTGGCATCACGGATACGAACACGATGCGTGCCAACGCCGATGGCGAGCCAGCGGTTATCAGGACTAAAGATCATCTGCCGAATAATATCGTTGTGGTCCTGGTACTCACCAATGCGAGAACCATTATCCAGGTTCCAAAGCCCAACCACACCTTCCGTGTTACCCACAGCCAGGCGGGTCAGATGCTCATTGAGTGCCAGGCTGCTTTCGTTCTTTTCCAAGCTGACTTCCTGCAGTTCATACTTTTCCAAACGTTGCGGTTTACCCTGTACCTCACCATTCATCGAGAAGCGT
>CAYPJB010000386.1:0-4524 GCA_964410845.1 uncultured Bacteroidales bacterium
ATGACAGGCGAGGCATTTTTCGGTGAGAATTGGGCGTATTTGTTTCTCAAAGAACTCCAGTTGATCTGTAGAGAATCGCTGTCCCCAGGCGGGAGTACTGCAGCACAACAGGATCAGGAACACAGGCAGAAACAATCGCATAAGTAAGACGTCATCAAGAGGCAATGTGGAACAAGACACAGGTGGGATCAATCAGGAAACCAAGGCAGGTGACACTATCTTACTTGGTTCATGTTCGTTATGCAATTTGGCATCAATTGAAATCAGGATCGTTCTGCGAGCATCTATCACAAACATTTTCACCTTGACATTCACCTCTCGCAAGGCAAGGCTATACCTACTCACCGTGCCACGGGCGAACCTGATTCCTAAAGGTTACACTGGCACCGCTACTCTGCCTGACTTCCCGCCTTGCCTGCCAGGGTCTTTCTCATGTTCGAGCTCTTATTTCATTTAGCGTTAGGGCTGGCTACTCTGCCCGAAGCTCAAAAGCTCGCAGAACCTGTGTACCCCCGGATTGATACACTCCTCCTGAAAAGCATTCCAAAGGATCAGTTGTCAGCCGTCGCTACCTCCACGGATGCCGAATTCCTTCGCCGCATCTATCTCGATTTGCTCGGAACCATTCCTACATCCCAGGAAGCCCGTGCATTTCTCAGTGATACCACACCCTCCAAGCGTTCCAGGCTGATTGATCAACTCCTCGCCAAACCTGAACATGCCAGGCACTTGTCTCACGTTGTTGATGTCATGCTGATGGACAGAAGACCTGATCACCGTGTCCCCAGCACTGAGTGGCGAGCTTACCTCTACAACGCATTCGTCGCTAACCGTCCGTGGGATCAGTTGATCCGTGAAATCCTTTCCGCCGATGGCAGTGATTTGAAGACGCGGCCGGCTGCCAAGTTTCTCCTCGATCGAGAAGGCGAAGTCAACCAGATCACCCGCGATGTCAGCAGGCTTTTCTTTGGACGTAACCTGCAATGTGCCCAATGTCACGACCATCCTCTGGTCAGCGACTATAAGCAGGAACATTACTACGGTCTGGCTGCGTTCTTCAACCGTACCTCGCTCTTCCCCAATGCCGAAGATGCCAAGGGAATCCTGGCGGAGAAGGCAGAGGGCGAAGTCTCCTTCCAGGACGTATTCGATAAAGCCAAGAAGGTGAAAACCACCAAGCCTCGGTTAATCAGCCTGAATCCGATCAACGAACCCGTTTTCGAAAAGGGTAAAGAGTACAAGGTACCACTTAAAAAAGGAGAGAAGCCCCAGCCAACATTCAGCCGTCGAGCTCAACTAGCGCCAATTCTCACCTCCAGGGAAAACCAGGCATTTGCCCGTGCCACGGTGAATCGCTTCTGGGCGATGCTCATGGGTCGTGGCTTGATCCATCCGCTTGATCTGGATAACAGCGAGAATCCACCTTCCCATCCCGCCATTCTTGATCTGCTGACTAAGGAGTTCATCTCCCATCAGTACAACCTGCGCTGGCTCATTCGTGAGTTGACCATGAGTCAGACCTATCAGCGCAGCAGCGAAGTTCCGACACAACTCAAGGAAATCGATCCAAGCAAATGGATCGTAGCCCCACTGAAACCTCTCTCCCCTGAGCAGTTGTCCTTCGCCATGATGCAGGCCACAGGATTCACCGATGCGGAGCGCACCGCCCTGGGTGTCAAGTACAACGAAGCCACCCTCTATGCCAAACTCATCCCGCAGGCGCCTTCGTTCGTTGCTGCGTTTGGCACCAGGCCCGGCGAACCGGAAGACCAATCCTTCGTGGCAACTTTGGAGCAATCACTATTCCTCAAGAACGGCACTCTGCTTCGTAGCTGGCTAAACACCAGGAATGCCAACTTGATGGATCGCCTGGTTAAGTTGAAAGATGATTCCCAGCTCACCGATGACCTCTTCCTCTCTATCCTCACCCGCCTGCCCAGTCTGGAAGAACGAACGGAAGTCATCAAGATGCTGCAGGCCACCCCGGCACCTCAGCGACAAAACACCCTCAGCGAAATAGCCTGGTCCTTGCTGACCTCGGTCGAGTTTCGCTTTAATCATTAAGCCCTGATCGTCAGTAACGAAAGAGAAACGATGCAATCCTGCTCTTACCATTGCGGATCAAAGGAACACCTTCAATCCCGTCGTTCCTTTCTGATGGGCACTGCTGTCGGAGCCTTAGGCTTTGCCGGTATGACCACGACCGCCTCGGCTCAGAAACTCAAGCAATCACAGAAGCGTGTTCTGGTCATCAATCTGGCCGGTGGCGTCAGTCAGTTGGAAACTTGGGACCCCAAGCCCGGCACCGACACCGGTGGCCCCTTCCGTGCCATCAAGACCTCTGTTCCAGGCATCCATATCTGCGAGCTGTTGCCTTATACCGCCAGGCAGATGCATCGCCTGGCCCTGGTGCGTGGACTGAACACTGCCGAGGACGACCATGGTAAAGGCGACTACATCATGCACACGGGCCGGCGCAAGGAGCCTGCCTTTGATTACCCGCACCTAGGCTCCGTCGCTTCGAAGATGCTGAGCCCCGCACAAAGCAGCTTGCCCGGCTACCTGCACATTACCCCCTCCGGCGGCAGCAGTTTTGGCAAGCAGGATGCTGCTTTCCTCGGCCCACGTTTCGCCTCCGTAACTCTAGCTGATGGTCAGCCTCCGCCCAACCTCTTTGCCCCGAAAAATCTGAATTCAGATGTTGATAAACAGCGAGAACAGTTGCGTATGCAATTAAATCAACGCTTTCAGCGTTCCCGCCGTTCAGCTCAGACCGAAGCCTACACAGCATCGTTCGACCAGGCTGAACAGTTCATGAAGCAGGCCCATATCTTCGATACCAGCAAGGAAGATCCCCGTCTGGCTGACCGCTATGGCAAGCATGATTTCGGCAGGCACTGCCTGATGGCCCGGCGACTGCTCGATCATGGTGCCACCTTTGTGAAAGTGACCCACTCCAACTACGACACCCATCATGAGAACTTCGACTTTCACATCGAACAACTCGGCGAATTTGATCGCAGTTTCGCAACCCTTATCGAAGACCTGGTGGATCGTGGGCTCTGGTCCAGCACGCTGGTCATCGTCATGTCGGAATTCGGGCGAACACCCAGGATCAACCATCTGTATGGCCGCGATCACTGGTCCAAGGCCTGGTCCATCGCCTTGGGTGGCTGTGGCATCCAGGCTGGTGCTGTTACAGGCAAGACAAACGCCAACGGTACAGCAGTATCAGACCGCGAAGTCAATGGCGGACATCTCTTCCACACTTACTACAGAGCGCTGGGACTGAACCCGACAAAGAACCTGCATACTCCCGATGAACGTCCCATCCCGCTGGCTGATCCCCAAGCCAGCGCCATTAAGGAACTGCTGGCATAACTATGGGCCCCTACTTTCCTTTCAAATTGAAGATTGACCCTGCCAAGACCAGGCTCTGGAAAGAGCAGAACCTGGGAAGCCCGCTCATTGCCTGCCGTTACGATCCCACGGGCAAGTATCTCTTTGCGACTACGCAAGACAGTTCCATCCATCGAGTCAACGTCCTTGATGCCAGCACCACCAAACTCTCCGGTCACCAGGGCTGGGTAAGGTCACTGGCGTTTTCTACGAAGCATCATCTGTTAGCCAGCGCTGACTATCACGGGATCATCCATCTCTGGAAATGGCAGGAAGCTGCACCTAAGCCAATCAAGACCATCGAAGCCCATGATGGCTGGATTCGGGCCCTGTCAATCAGCCCCGATGGTCAGACGCTGTCATCGTGTGGGAACGATCTCAAGATCAAACTGTGGTCGCTGCCTGAGGGAAAGTTGCTCAAGACTTTACAAGGTCACGACTACCATGTTTACAACGTTGCGTTCCATCCCAGGGAACACCGACTGGTCTCTGCCGACCTGAAGGGCAAGGTGATCGACTGGAATTGGCCCGAGACTACCATCGTTCGTGAACTCGATGCCAAGGTGCTGCACAAGTACGATGGTGGCTTCATGGCGGACATCGGCGGCGTCCGCAGTATAGCCTTCAACACGAACGGCACCCTCCTGGCTTGCGGCGGTATTACCAATGTTTCCAACGCCTTCGCCGGCGTCGGCAACCCTCAAGTCGTCCTCTTCGATTGGGCAACTGGCAAAGCCAAGCAGCAACTGAAACCCGCTGCAGCTTTTCAAGGAACCGCGTGGGGCGTGGCATTTCATCCCGATGGGTTCATCGTCGGCGCCGGTGGCGGCAACGGTGGACAAATCTGGTACTGGAAGCCAGATCAACCCGCCAGCTTCCACACCGTCACCCATGGCGCCAGTTTTCGGGACATGGCACTCCATCCACAGGGATCACAATTAGGAGTGGCTTGCGCCGATGGCGTGCTGCGTACCTTTTCATTGCTCACCATGGTCGGCAAGATGAGGGTCTGATGTGCCAATAGAGTTCTATCAACAATCACCATTTCATGGACTACTGACACACCTCAGTTGTGATAGTCGGGAAATTCTGCGAATGTTTGCAAAGCTTATAAGTTGAGGCTAA
>CAYPJB010000387.1:0-4521 GCA_964410845.1 uncultured Bacteroidales bacterium
GCCAGGTATTGGAATTGTCAGGCACGGCAATCACTACGCTGCCCGGCACTGCACTCACCACCCGAGGCGACGCGCAGCCGACCAGTACCAGCCCCAGGCTGGCGACAAAAAATAGACGGATTAACATTGGTTCCCCCCCAATTGGCCGTGGGAGATAGCCAACGACACTCGGTTTGTCAATCGAAGCCTTGCCCTTGCGTAACCCCGTAACCCTGCTATAGCCCTCGTGTGCAATACTCGCAGAGTTCGTGCCGTGAACGAAGAGCTGGTCATCCATCAGATTCTGGAAGATGAAGGCCTCACCAGTTCGCTGGAAGAAGCGGAGGCTACCCGTTTGACGAACACGCTCATCGAACAGGCGAAGGTCATCGTCAAGCAGGCGAAGTCGGAAGACGAAGGCTGGGTCCAGATCAAAGCACTGCGACAACGAGCTAGAAAGATCGCCAGGGTGGTGGCGACGTTCCGTGATGATGGCCCCGAAAAAGCCAAACTACAGGCCGAACAAGATAAGTTGTCCTGGCCAAGTACGTCACCCACGACATCGATCCAGTTGCTCGAGCAACTCCTGGCCCTTCGGGAAGGAAATTAGCATGCCTCCCATGATCAATGTTGCAGCGATCAAGTACGTGGCGAAGGGCATCTACCAACTCTCGAAGATGCGGGTGGGTGGTAGCCTGGCATCGAATCTCGCCTGGCTCATTCTCTTTATTGCAGCTGGCTTCTCCAGTGGCTACTACGGCACGCCTGCTCTCAAGTTTCTGTGGAAACACCGTCATCAGATTGTGGAACTGGTCAAACGCTTCCAGAATCGTGATGTTGAAGACACCACGCCACTCCCAGGCTATCTGGCTGTCTACTTCACCGATCCTGGCGACCATGCCATGGCACCGGGCAACCCGGCGGAGAAGCTGGCAGGGTATATCGACCAGGCTTCGTCATCGATGGAAGTCTGTGCCTTTGAACTCGATAACAAAGTCATTGTCGCAGCCCTCGAACGGGCGGTGAAACGAGGCGTCAACGTCAGGCTCGTTACCGAGACGGATTACATCGACGAATCAGGCATCGCAGCCATGAAGCAACTGAGTGTGCCCATCATCGACGACAAGCGGAATGGCTCGCTGATGCACAATAAGTTCATCGTCTTCGATCGCAAACGGGTCTGGACGGGGTCCATGAACTTCACCGAAAACTGCGCCTACAAGAACAACAACCATGGCGTGTTCATCGACAACGAACAACTGGCGGACAACTACTACACCAAGTTCCGCTGGATGTTCGAGCAGCACAAGTTCGGCGGAGCACCGAGCAAGGCAGATGTGATTCCCCATCCACTCATCACCCTGGCCGACGGTACGAAGATTGAGAATTACTTCTCTACGCATGATCGACCTGCTCAACATGTCATAGAGGTGCTGAAGAAGGCGAACAAGTCAATCCACTTCCTCGCCTTCAGCTTTACTCATGATGAAATGGGGAAGGTGATGCTCGATAAGTCGAAAGCGGGCGTCGAGGTGCAAGGTGTGTTCGAGAAATCCCAAAGCAGCAACGATCACTCCGAATACAACCGCATGAAGAAGGCTGGCCTCAAGGTCTACCAGGATGGCAACTCCCGCAACATGCACCACAAGGTCATCGTCATCGACAGCGAAATCGTCGTCTGTGGTTCCTTCAACTTCAGCAAGAGTGCTGACGAATCGAACGACGAGAACCTGCTCATCATCTACAACCCCGCCGTCGCCAAGCGGTTTGAACAGGAGTTCCAGAAAGTGATGGGACAAGCGAAGGCAGCAGAGACGATTATGCAGTAGGGTCGAGGTACCAGTTTTGAGCGTTTTGGTTTGATCGGGTGCCATAGTTTGGCCGTACTCGGCCTAACTATGTGAGACTACTTATCGATTACTCACCAGACATAGCTAACTGGGCATACCCGCAAGCAATGGCACCTGCCGCGTAACCGTTTATACTCACTTATACCTATTTATACTTGATTCCTTGTATAATTGGGTATAATTGGGTATAAGTGCTTTATGGACCCTATCAAGAATCCCTTTGCCCCTGGTGCTGGCGCTCCTCCTCCTGAATTAGTGGGGCGTGATCCGATATTAGCTCAGGCGAAAATCCTGTTTGCCCGCATTCTTCAGAAACGACCTGAGAAGAGCCTTTTACTGACCGGACTGCGCGGCGTCGGGAAGACCGTGTTGCTGAACAAGATTGAAAGCATAGCTGCGGAACTGGGGTACCAGATCGTTTCAATCGAAGCGCATGAAAACAAATCACTCGGTGTCTTGATCGTTCCGCACCTGCGAAAGGTTCTGTTTGAACTGGATCGCCTGGCTGGTGCCATGGAGAAGATTAAGAAAGGTTTCGCAGCCTTGCGGAGCTTCATTGGTTCACTCAAGCTCAAGTTTGATGAAGTCTCTGTAGGGCTTGATATCGAACCAGCGAAAGGTACGGCAGATAGTGGCGATCTGGAGACAGACCTGCCAATGCTGTTTCAGGTCATTGGGGAAGCAGCGGAGGATCGCAAGAAAGCTATCGCCATCTTCATTGATGAGATTCAATACTTCAATCAGAAAGAACTTGGCGCACTGATCATGGCGATGCACAAGATGCAGCAGAAGCAGTTGCCGGTGGTGTTGCTGGGAGCGGGTTTGCCCATCCTTCCGGGACTGGCGGGCGATTCGAAATCGTATGCCGAGCGACTCTTCAACTTTCCAGAAATTGGAGCTCTCTCACAGGCGGATTCCCATAAGGCCATCCAGGACCCGGCAACGGAGTCTGGAGTGTTATATGAAAAGTCGGCACTCGACGAAATCTATCGATTGACGCAAGGCTATCCTTACTTCATCCAGGAATGGGGTTACCAGACGTGGAACCTGGCATCATCAAGTCCCATCACCAAAATCATAGTGGATCAGGCAACGAATGTTGTCATCCCCCGGCTCGATCAAAACTTCTTCCGTGTGAGGTTTGATCGGCTGACTCCAGGGGAAAAAGACGTCCTCCGTGCGATGGCAGATTTGGGAAAAGGCCCCTATCGCACAGGTGATGTTGCTGATCGGATGAAAGTCAAAGTCACCAGCCTCGGGCCGCGTCGTGCTACCCTGATTCAAAAGGGTATGATCTTCAGCCCAGCTCATGGCGAGATGGCTTTTACCGTACCACTGTTCGACGAGTTTATGCGAAGAGCCATTACAAACTATCGTCCATGAGTTAGGGCTATCGAACACGGCGATTTCATCGCATCGAAACTGTTCCACAAGCAATCCCGCCGTTGTCGCCTACGTATTCGTCACCGCCGCCAGCATTCCACATGCGGCATGTACGTCGGCTCCGCCGCTGTAACGCCTCACCACGGGTTGCGAGAGGTGGGTGTCCAGATCATCACGGAACTGTTTCAGTTCATCCATCGTGGGCGGTTCATACTGACCGCTGGCATCGTTCACATCGATAATATCGAGCCGGATCGGCATGCCATCAACAAGAGCAGCAATCTCGCGGGCATCCTGTTCACTGGTGTTGATGCCTCGCAGCATCGTCCAGGCGAGCGTCGCTCTATCCCCTCGGCTTTCCTGGTACTCTCGCACCGCGGGGATCAGTTCCTCCAGCGGGAACGATTCTTCCACGGGGAAGAGTTGCTTGCGCTTCGCAGAATTGGCAGCGGTCAGTGAGACGATGAGCCGATAGGGATGGCCTTCCCTGGTGAACCGGCGGATCATCGGCACGATGCCTACCGTCGAGATGGTGATGGCCTTGGCGGCAATGCTCAGGCCCACCGGTTCGCACATGATGGAGGCAGCAGTGATGACGCGGTCGTAGTTGAGGAACGGTTCGCCCATGCCCATGAAGACGACGCCGCCGATGGGGTAATGGGATTCGGCTTTGATCCGCATTACCTGGTCAACCATTTCCCAGACTTGCAGATTGCGTTTGAAGCCCATCTTGCCGGTGGCACAGAAGGCACAGCCCATCGCACAGCCCACCTGCGAACTCACGCAGATGATATACTTTTCTTTGCCCGGCCGATGGAGCAGGGGGATGCGAACCGCTTCGAAAGGCTGATCGTCTTCGCCATGAAACAGGTACTTGGTAAAAGCATCACTCGGCGAAGTGCGTTTGTCGATGATCTTGAGGGTCGGTATCTCGGTCGCCTCGGCAATGGCTTTGAGCTTGTGCTTCGAGACCTGCTCCAACTGCGAAGGTACCGGCCCATTGCCCCGCACGACTGCCGCCTGCAACCGACGAGCCAGCTTCAGATCCACCCCCAGATGGGCGAGCTGCTGGTGCAATGAATCGGCGGTGCCTTGCTTGAAGAGAATGGGCATACGAACATCTTATTAGGAAAGCTGTGGCAAGGTTGTGTTGAACTCAACTCAACCCTGTGGACATGCGGAATCGTTGATTATGTTGGGGTGTCTTGTTCCTTCTCCTAGACAGGTGAGAGTGAAGGGGCACTATCCATCTATCACACTCTGCAATGTGGTCCGTATCTCCTGCAGTGTCAGGAACAGAGTCATTGCC
>CAYPJB010000388.1:0-4517 GCA_964410845.1 uncultured Bacteroidales bacterium
CTTGTTGAAGATCGACTTCCCGGTTCACGGTACGTTTACTTCGCTCAAGATGGGTTCGACGCAGCATACCCATTCGCTGCAGGGTCAATGTTCTCAGCCATACAAAAAGAGGCACTTTGGGCTCATTAACATATTCTGGCAGTCGTTGCCAAGCTTCAATCAAGGCTTCCTGAATAACGTCTGATGGATCAATGCGACCTTGCAATCGTTCATCCATCCGGAATGCTACCATGCGGCGCAAGCGATCACGCTGTTGCGATACCAGTATACCCCAACTTTTCTGGCTGCCTGCTGCGGCAAGTTCAATTTCTCGAGCTTCGTCCATCCTTGTAGTATGAATGCATGATCGTTTGGTTGCAACCAGAAGTTTCCTATTCTGAGATAACAACATTCTCGCAACATATACCAGAAATAACCATAACCATTTCGGAACAAGCTGCAGACGCCTTCCGCATGTCATTGCACACCGCACACCAACATGGTCCTCCGACACCATTTCTCACAAACCGAAGGAGAGAATGATTTGAAGCGCGTTCGCTTCGGGAAACTTACCTCCCTTGATCGAGGCATTTTCTAAGAAACGGTTTATGCACCACGCCAGGCAGAGAGTCTGGCGATATTTCGTTGGTGTGGTAGAGATTTGAGAGGTTGCTTAGCTCTGGATGACAGCGGAGAGACAGTAGCGGGTTCGTCGTTGTGACCGTGATGGGGGCTGTGTTGGCCGAAAGCTCTCTCGGGCTGAGAAGACAGAGGACACGACGGTTAACGCCGATGCCGGAATGCCGCTTGACGCGGGGTGGGGACAAGGTGATAGTAGGAAGTAGTGATGAGCCATAGAGACGGGCGAGAGACGCTGAGGGAATCCTGCATCAGCCATCAGCAATCGAGGGACTTCATGTCGCCAGAGAAACTCCAACTGTTCGTGACAGGACTGTCCGGACTCGCACCGAAGGAAGTCCTTATGCAATGGTGCTTATTTGCGCTACGCAAACTCTGAACTCCAGGCGTTGAAGAACCGGATTCCAGGGATTCGGAAAGGCTCACGGAGAATGTCGATAATCCCTCTATTTTGGTCGATCATCGGTGCCGATCGGCAAAGCTTTCGCCGAGGAACTGGCCAGGTTAAACGCGCTTCAACACCCAAAAGAAACGTACACCAACTCACAGGACCAAAAAGTGACAATCAATTCGCTTGGATGTCGAATCGTAAGCCTCGTCTTCGTGGCGGCTCTGGCGAATCCCGCTTGGGCCACTCCCCAAGATGCTAAAACCATCCCGGACTTCACCAAGGGCGCGAAGATCCCCAAGAACGCCAAACACGATTGGAATCTCGGCCCGACGGGGCTGCGAGGCTGGATCTACTGTGACAAGTTGGTGACCACGGACGCCCGCCAAATTTTCATCACGAAGGTGGAGAAAGGGTCTCCCGGTGAAGGCGTGCTCCAGGTTGGCGATGTCATCCTAGGCATCGGCGGTAAACCATTTTCCTACGACCCGCGTACGGAACTGGGCAAAGCGATTACTGCTGCCGAATCGATTTCTGGAGAAGGAAAACTCACGCTGGCACGATGGCGGGCTGGCGAGACGAAAGATGTCACGCTCCAGCTTCCGGTGCTAGGGAACTACAGCGCAACAGCTCCCTACCACTGTGAAAAATCGAACCGCCTTCTCGAAGAAGGGTGTAAGGCGCTTGCTGTTCGCATGACGAAGCCAGCCTATACCAACCAGGATCCCATCCCCCGTTCGCTCAATGCGCTCGCGTTATTAGCCAGCGGGAATCCTGAGTATCTCCCTCTCGTCAAGAAAGAAGCCGAATGGGCGGCAGGCTTCTCTTCAAGGAGCATGCAAAGCTGGCATTACGGCTACTGTATCATGCTGCTCTCGGAGTATGTCATGGCAACAGGCGACCAGTCGGTCATGCCGGGCCTGCAGCGTCTCGCACTCGAAGTTGCCAGGGGACAAAGTGCCGTCGGCTCCTGGGGTCATGGGTTTGCCATTCCCGACGGTCGCCTCGGTGGTTATGGGATGATGAACTCCCCGGGTATCGTGCTGACCATTTCTCTGGTGATGGCTCGGGAGGCGGGGATGAAGGATCCGGAGGTGGCCCGTGCCATCGAACTCAGTGCCCGCTTGTTACGATTCTATATCGGCAAGGGTGCTATTCCCTATGGCGATCATCACCCGTGGATTGAGAACCACGATGACAACGGCAAATGTGGAATGGCCGCCGTCCTGTTCAACTTGATGGGAGAGGCGAAAGGTGCTGAGTTCTTCTCGCGTATGAGTATCGCCTCGCACGGTCCGGAACGGGACTGCGGGCACACTGGTAATTATTTTAACATCCTGTGGGCGTTGCCGGGTGTCGCTCCTTCCGGCCCGAGTGCCACGGGAGCCTGGATGAACGAGTTTGGCTCCTGGTACTTTGACCTCGCGCGGCGATGGGATGGAAGCTACCTTCACCAAGGCCCACCGGAGAACGAGGAAGACAGCTACAAGGGTTGGGACAGCACAGGCGGTTATCTACTGGCATACGCAATTCCTCTGAAGAAGATTTATCTTACAGGAAAACGCCCGAGCATTGTCCCACAGCTCGATGTCGCTTCCTCTCAATCGCTGATTCTCGATGGTCGTGGCTGGACCAACAAGGACCGGAATAGTGCTTATGACAAACTCAGCACCGACCAGATTCTCGACCGCCTCGGCAGTTGGTCACCGGTAGTCCGCGAACGGGCTGCGATGGCGATGGCCCGCCGCAAAGAGACTTCAATGGCGCCGCTGCTGAAAATGCTCGAGTCTCCGAGCATCGAATCACGCTATGGTGCCTGCCAGGCCCTGATTGCTCTTGGCAAACGTGGTGCGCCAGCCGTGGAAACGCTGCAGAAATCTTTATCCGAAAATGATATCTGGTTACGCATCAAGGCAGCTGAGGCTCTGGCTAGCATCGGGAATTCCGCCATGCCAGCAGTACCTCGATTGCTTGAACTGTTGGCTGAAGTGGACCAGGCAAACGATCCTCGCGGTATGCAGCAGCGTTATCTGTCCTTCGCCCTTTTTAATGACAGGCAAGGATTGCTCAGCAGATCACTCGAGGGTGTGGATCGCGAGGCTCTGTACCAAGCTGTACGGGCTGGGCTCAAGAACCAGGACGGCCGTGCTCGTGGCAGTATCAGCTCCGTCTATCGCAATCTCTCCGCCAAAGACATCAAACCGTTGTTGCCGGCCATCTATCGGGCGATTATCGAGCCTGCTCCAAGTGGAGAGATGTTCGCCGACACGATTCGTGTGGAGGGACTCCGTCTCTTCGCCAAGCATCGGATCGAAGAAGGAATCCTTGCCTGCGTTCAATACACGCGCCATCAGAATCCCTGGGATAGCCAGAAGCGGACTCCCGAATTGATGAAGATTCTTCTCAGCTACGGAACCCATGCGAAGTCGGTCATTCCCGAACTGACCAGCATTGCCAACTATTTTGAAAAGGACGAACCAAACTTTCCCAAAGAACTGAAGCTCATGAAGGCAAAGTGCGTCCGCGAGGCGATTCGTGCCATCGAGGCTTCGCAGGATACTCCAGAACTCATCCGGCTCAAATAGGGTTAACCGCGGGCGGGAATTCCAAGCCGACTGCGAGCGGACGCTGGGAGGGCATCACGAGCAAACCATCGTCGCCATGAGCAATCTAGTCATCACCCACTTACTGCGGACGATCTGTCGAAGCAGTATCGCTGCTCCGCGCCGCCTTGGCGCGAACGCCTCAGGTCAAGGACGACAAGGACCGACTCTTGAATGAGAATCACGAAGTGTATGTAAACGCTATCGATTCACGTGCTTATCATGAACCGTGTGTCTTCTACAGATCATTCGCTCGTTGGCGAGTATTTGTTTTTGCAGCTGCAGCTTGCTAATCACTAGCCAGGATAGAAACGAAGGAATAACAACACGATTCCAACCAAGCTCAAAATGATAGATGACACCGCAAGCAAGTGCCAACGTCTTCGTACAGAACGATGATTCAGCTTCTGTCTGCGAATCGCGATTTCATGATGGCTGGACATCAGGGGATAATCGGCGACATGAAGTACCATGCTCAAGAAACTTTCAAGGCGAGATGGATGATAACAGCAAGTCTATGCTGGCTTACGTTCCATGAAATGGATTGTTGCACGCAGATCGCACTGAGACTTGGCGTGTGGCAGAAGGGCATGCCAGAATAATTAACAAAGAAGCACCAGGGATTAATTAGAACAACTCGCCCTGGCGATGCTCCGGTTCTGGCTTCTGCTTGGTTGCTTTGACCTTAAGCTCAGAAACACATGTCGCCAGTATCTCACCGGTATATGGCACTAGCAGTTCCTTCGCTGGCTCATTGAGCCATTGGTCGAAGTGTCGCTTGTGCAGAATGACGGGCATCCGGTCATGGAAACGCTCAATGAATGGATTCGCATCGGTCATCAGCATCGTGTATGCATCTCGTCCATTGTGCAACCCAGCCACACAGAAGATGGGGTCAGGCAGCTTCA
>CAYPJB010000389.1:0-4478 GCA_964410845.1 uncultured Bacteroidales bacterium
TCATCTTCAATGAGAAAGGCAACCTGATTATCGCCAGGTTGTCACCGACGGGGTACGAGGAATTGGGGAAGTGCAAGTTGCTGGAGCCGACTCAGGTCGCGAACGGCCGGGATATCGTCTGGACGCATCCTGCTTTTGCGTATCGCCGTATCTTTGTGCGGAACGATAAGGAGATCGTTTGCTACTCGCTGGCGAAATAATAAATGAAAAAAGCCCGCAGTGATTGATGCTGCGGGCATTGATTTTATTGGATGTTGTTACAGCTTACTTGCTACCACCCGTCGTTTGCAGCGTTGGCAGGCTCACTGTCTTCACCAGTGAGATATCCCGTCCAGCCAGCTTGGCAGCTTGTTCGGTTTCAACAGTGAACGAGAGCAGCACCTGATCGCCACGAGGGCCAGCAACAAGGTAAGCAATTTGTTGCATGGGCAGATCACTGGCAGAACCTACCGTGGATACTTTGCCGATCCAGAAGCCAGGCGAAGCTTCGAGAGCAGTCTTTTCCAGAACCTTCTCGAGCTTGAAGCCTGGTGCTTCATGAACAAGCTTTTCGACTTCATCCAGGCTCATGTGCTCGCCTGGCTTGGCCTGCGGAAGATTGCTGAGATTCATTTGGGCAATCAGTTCGCCACGATCCAGCAGACGCAGAACGGTTTGCTTTTCGGTCTTGGTCACTACTCCCCATTGGCGATCGTAGTTGAAAGAAAAGCGGTTAGCTGCATCACGGAACTCGAGCATCAGCAGTGCTGGTGGAGGCGTGGCAGGGATAGTCGCAGCTTTACCATCGGTTACTTCGTTCAGAGCCAGGCCATGTTTCCAGGTAGCACTGATTTCGGTCTCGATTTCGGAGGCTGGGTTCAGTGGGCCTTGATCCTTATTCTCACGGTAACGCCAGGTGCAACCAGTGAATTGCTTGGCTTCGAGATTGTACACCAGCCCGGCAGCCATGCTGGCTTTCACAGTGCTGCCTCGGCTGATGCCTTCGAGTTCACCAGTCATGGTGATGACAGCGTGGCCTCGTTCGATCTTGTCGAACTTGCATTCGAGCTTGGCGGAGATGACAGCATCGACGCCTGCCAGTGCCTGGGCTACGGGAAGCGTGACTTCCCACTTGTCGCCGACAGAGACTTCCTTGTTTGGCAGCAGACCATGAACAGCCAACACATCGAAATGCTCGCCGGTGATTTCAAGTTCTTCATCGGTCAGCGGACCAACGGGCGAATACGTGATGGTCGGGCCATCGGTGCTGAGCAAGGCTGTCTGGAAGCGACGATCGCTGCGCAGACCCTTGGATATAGTCTTTTCCTGCAGGGTAATGTCAGCCTTGGCCGTGTTGTAGAAACGGCCAACGCTGGTAGGCTTTCCTTCGGTGACGTTCAGCACCCGTTCTTCAAAGTCGTGCTTGGCAGTGGCTTTGAGATCAAGCCCGACGACCTTTTCGCCATCACGCAGTTTGATTTTGCCTGTGAGCTTCATGTCGAGGCCGACATGCCAGCCATCGCCAGCCTTGTGTTCGTTTTTGAGGAGTGCCTTGTCCTGGGCCAGCCCGGTAGCAGCAAAACAGAGAGCCAGTACACAAATCCATAAGCGTCGCATGGTGTGATCCTTCACAACAACGTAGACGTGGCAAGATACCGCAATGGGGAAAAGGGGTCAACCGGAGTCTGGAAACGTTATCGACCACCAGACAGGATGTGCTGGTAGCGTTCCTGAAACCAGAGCATGGCTGGATCGTTGAGTTCACCGATGGTTTGCCATTCGGCGTTGATCCAGTTAAGATCGAGAGAGTCCCGTTTCGTGGCAATGAGAGATTCAATATCGAGTTGATCTTGCGGACGATATGCAAGCAGTTTAAGTACGATTAGCCCTTCAGGAGATGCAATTTTTAAGGGAGTTCCATCAATTTTTTCAGTTACACCGTGGTCAATGATATGGGCATAAACTGGAATGACCGGTTTGAGCCAGTCGACACGAATGGAATTGACCTGGTACACCAGCATATGATTGGTGTTCCAAGCCTTGATCGCAGAAATTACATCCACGTCGCCACCGATTTCATTCATTGCTTCTAGCACAGCAGGTAGCTTCAATTGAGGCACATCAACCAGAAAATCGACATCTTTGGTGAATCGAGGTCGAGTTAGCTGTCCTACAGCAACGCCACCTATCAAGACGTATTTGATAAGCTTCTTCTCGAATATTGAAGCTATTGCGACAACTAACGGTTCCAAGTCATGAAAGGAGTGAGCCATGTTTTGCCTCATATCGAGCAAATAACGAAAGCTGTGCACTCTTCCAAGCATCCTCATCAGCATTCTGCAGTTCAATTACAAGATGTCGTTGTGGATTGTTATCGATCATTTTTGAACCCATAGCCATGAGTTCAGCGACGGCGTGCAATTTTTCCTTGCTGCTCAGTGATTGAAATCGCTCTGCTTCTTCCCGAATCACGTCGTATTGATTCGGGAAGTTCATTTGCGACAAGATGGCTTGTGCACTTGATTTCATGCAGGCATTTTAACCTCAAACTGGGTGCAATTCAACTTGAAGCGATTTGCGTGTGCGATTGCGAGCGTTTGCCGGGGGCCCTAAAAGCCCCGGCTCTTTTTACTTCGTGTTACACATCCAGATTACGAACCTCGAGTGCATGGCGTTCGATGAACTCGCGACGGGGTTCCACTTTATCGCCCATGAGGATGCGGAACATCTCATCGGCTTTGATAGCATCGTCGAGGCGTACCCTTAACAGGACTCGCTTTTCCGGATCGAGAGTAGTGTCCCAGAGTTCTTCCGGGTTCATTTCGCCCAGCCCCTTGAAGCGGGTGATTGACATGCCCTTTTCGCCGAACTTGCGAATTTCCTCGAGAATAGGCCGCAGATCGGTCAGGGTTTTACTGATGTCGCCGTTCTCCAGGGTATACCGAGGAGGTGGTTCTACACCAGCCACGGCGGGTGGAGTAATCAGGCAATCGAGTCCCAGACCAAAGTCCTTCAGTTTCTCCAGGTGCCTGATGATGGCCTTCACTTCATGCAGTTCTTGAAGTTCTGCAGCGGGAAGATCAGGCTTGTCAGCTGCCTCTGCCTGCATGTAGGCTTCTGCTTCGGCGAGCGATTTGAACCAGCTTTCTCGGCCTGCGTGGAATACACGACATGTAGGCAGGCTGCCATCTTTCGTGTGTTTCTGCAGTTGCTGCAAGACGACACCCTTGCGTTCCAGCGTGTTGATGGGTGTTTCCAGCAGCGTCAGCACATTGATCAGCGGCTTGAGTTGATCGCCGGTGTACGTTTTGCCACCAACAATACTCAGCGAAGTGCCGGCGATTCCAAGTTCCTGCAACTCTTTGTCCATCAGTTCCTTGGTCTGGACATAGCGTGTCTTTTTCTTGTGAATCACACGATACAGTGGTGGTTGGGCAAGATAAATATGGCCTTCGCCCACCATGTGTGGCATTTGACGATAGAGGAATGTAAGGATCAGTGTGCGGATGTGGCTCCCATCGACATCAGCATCGGTCAGGAGGATGATCTTGCCATAGTTGCGTTTGTTGGTGTCTTCCGCCTCTCCGATATCGGTGCCGACCGCTGCGATGATGTTACAGATTTCCTCGTTGCCTAGCATCTTGTCGATGCGGGCTTTCTCGACGTTGAGGATCTTGCCTCGCAGTGGCAGCACGGCCTGGTAGTAGCTGTCTCGGCCACCGTCGGCTGAACCACCTGCCGAATCACCTTCGACGAGGAAGATTTCGCATTCATCCCGGTTCTTGCTGCGGCAGTCCATCAACTTGCCGGGCAGACCACCGCTGTTCAGAATGTTCTTGGTCTTTCGTACCATCTGGCGTGCCTTGGCAGCAGCTTCTCGAGCCTCTGCAGCCAGCAACACTTTCTGCACGATCTTCTTGGCTACCTGTGGGTTTTCTTCCAGGAAACGTGCCAGCTTATCGCTCACCACACTGGCAACGATGCCTTCGATCTCGGCAGTGGTCAGCTTTTCCTTGGCCTGATTGTTGTACTGGGGATGGGGTGCCCTCAAGTTGACGATGGCAGTCAACCCTTCACGGAAATCATCGCCTTGCAGGTTGGTGGAATCCTTCACCATATTTTGCTTGTTGGCATATGCACCAATGGTGCGCGTGAGTGCGGTACGCAATCCGGAGATGTGCGTGCCACCACCTGGGTTGTGAATGTTGTTGGAGTAACCTCGAATGCGTTCGGTCTCTTCGTTGATGTATTGCATCGAGACCTGGACTTCGACGCCATCCTTACTGTCGGTAACGAAGATGGCAGGGTGAAGGGGATCTTCGGTGCGATTAATCCAGGCGAGATAGTCGTTGATGCCGCCTTCGGAGTAGAAGGTTTCATTGCGACCTTCCACTCGTTCGTCTTTCAGCTTGATGGTAATGCCTGGATTCAGGTACCCCAATTCGCGTAGACGGCTTTCAATGGTATCGTAATTAAATTCACAGCCTGGGAAGAAGGGA
>CAYPJB010000390.1:0-4430 GCA_964410845.1 uncultured Bacteroidales bacterium
ACTACCTGCAGTTCGGTCATGCCCGGGCGATAGTCGCAGTCGACATCCTGCACCAGACCGGTCGCTCGCATCTCTTCCATGATTTGCCTCACTTTGCCAGGCAGCTTGGCCCAGTCGCCTTGTAGGGCAAAGTCGATAGGTTCACCGCTCTGGGCAGTGAAACCTTCGGTGGAAAGATCGCGAACCACGATACGTACATCGCGTACCTGTTCCAGTTCACGTCGTACCTCGGCAATGACATCCCGTTGTTTCAGTGTGCGATCTTCGTGTGGGTAGAGTTGAACAAAGATATCCGCTTCATTCATCAACTGACCCGGTTCGGTGGCTACTGTTGTAAGCAGGCCCAGCACTTCAGGTCGCAATACCAGTATGCCTTCACATTCCTGCAGCAACTGATCAACTTGCCCGATACTCGATCCCACCGGGCAGATGACTCTCACTACGAACCGGCTCTGATCTTCGCTCGGTACAAGCTCCGTGCCAAGTTTGTTGGTGAAGATCATCCACGCTGGAACAGCAATGAGGAACAGACTGATGGCAAGAACTATTGGCCAGGCTGCCAGAGCCCATCGCAGAGATGCACCATAGGCACGGGAGAGCCAATCGAGGAAGTAATTCACCGGGTTCAAAATCAGCATCGTGATGATGTACCGATCGACGAACCAGTACAGTGTCGAAACGTAGCGGACGACGACGCCAGCTGCAAGGAACTCTGCCAGAAGTTGCACGCCCCACAGGCTGGCAAGATGCCACTTCTGTGCTGCCACCGGGTTGAGCAACTGGGAGAATGGCACGTTGGCGATATCAAGGAGTGAACGCAAGCCCTGGACAAACCACCAGGCCCACGATTGCAGCGAAGGATTACTGAGAGCCAACCAGCGTACCAGGCAGCCAGCCCCGACAGCTAATAGCCCCATCACGATGGCCAGGCTCCATTTGAAGGGCTTCGGTCGATGGGTTACCTTCTCTTTGACGTTCAGAAAAAAGGCACAGAGCATGGGGGTCATCGTCAGAGAGCAGACAAGCGACAGGAGTACAGCAACGCTGACCGTGACACCAAACTGGAAGAAGAATTTGCCAATGGTCCCTTTCATGAAGGCGACCGGAAGGAAAATAGCGACGATGGATAACGTGGCAGCCAGCGCAGCAAAGGTGATTTCGCGCGCACCGAAAAGAGCAGCCTTCTTGCGTTCGATGGCATCTTCCGCCGGTGTCTTTCCCTTGCGTTTCTCTCGATGACGATAGATGTTTTCGAGCACCAGAATGGCGTCATCCACGACGACACCTACTGAGAGCGATAGTCCCAGCAGTGTCATGAGATTGATGGTGAAAGGTTCCATACCCAGGAGCTTGACGCCATAGCGGATGAAGAAAAAGGTGCCAAGCAGAGAGGTGGGAATGGAGATGCAGATATTGATGGTGGTGCCGATCGAACCCAGGAAAAGGAAGCAGACTGCAGCGGTGAGCAGTATCCCCAGGATCAATGTGAGCTGAAGTTCTGCGACGTTCTCACGAATGAAAATGGAGTAGTCGACTGGGATATCCAACTGCACTCCGGGAGGTAGTAACTTCCGTAGTTCAGGCAGCGCTGCTTTCACGTTCTCGCAGACGGAGACCAGGTTGCCACCAACAGCCTTGCGAACGCCAACAGCAACGCTGGGCATGCGATTGAAGCGGGCCAGGCTGCGCTTATCCTCCATGCCATCTTCCACGACAGCGATGTTGTTCAACCTGATGGGCTGGCCTTCCTTCTGGGCAATGACCAGGTTCTCCAGTTCCTTCAGTGAATAGGCTTCACCCATGGTGCGAACGTTGAGTTCGACCAGTTTGGATTGCAGATACCCTGCCGGTAACTCTGCATGTTGTCGTTTGAGTGAATCGAGTACTTCATCCACTGCCAGGTTGTATGCTGCCAGCTTGTCAGCGTTCAGCCAGATGCGAATGTTCCGCGATTGCAGCCCGCCAAACTGCACTCCACCGACGCCGGGAATAGTGGCCAGGCGTTCCTTGAAGCCCTTTTCAGCAAAGTCGCTGATGGTGTGGAGCGGCACTGGTCCCGAGAGGGCCAGCCACATGATGGGCAGGTCATTCGGGTTGACCTTGGTGATAACCGGCGGATCGATATCCTGTGGCAACTTGCGACGGGCAGCAGAGACAGCATTGCTTACATCTTGCATGGCCACATCGATGTTACGATCGAGTCGAAAGAAAATCGTCACCAGGCTGGTGCCTTCCAGCGAACGTGACATGACATAGTCCACACCTTCAACACCTGCTACCGCTTCTTCGACGAAACTGGTGACATCGCCATCCATGATGTCCGGGCTGGCAGCCTCCCGGGTGACCGTAATGCTGATGACCGGGAAGTCGATCTCGGGAAACTGGCTCACGCCCATTTCACGGTAGCCGAGCCAGCCAAAGACCATCATCGCCGCAGCGAGCATGACGGCGAAAACTGGGTTACGAATGCTGAGATCAGAAAGGGACATAGTTTAGAGCTGGAGGTGTGGGGGTGGGTAGAGGCCATTCTCGATCAAGTGCTGCCTCAACATCCGATTTAAGTCGTGGTTGAGGTTAAGTACGTGTACGGTAGCTCTTCCTTTTGTCGTCTTACCGAGGATTAATTCGTTCTGAAGGTAAAAATGATCCGACCATTTGTCTCTTCTGGGGTGGAAAAGATTGGTTGGTTCATCCTGGACACGATCTGGATCAAGCCCTGCCAGATTTGGTCCCTTGTACCGATTGCATCGTGCACATGAATAACAGAGATTTTCTTCACTTGTAAGACCACCATGCTTTTCAGCATAAATGTGGTCAAGCTGATAACTCGGCAGTGAGTAGCCTTCAGGTACAAGACAATACTCGCAACATGCTTGTGCACGATCTTTTACGAATTGGATGAGTTCGCGTTTCATGCATTGATCTTGCTTTTTTTAAGGCTCAATCGAGCTTTGGAATGCAAGATGGAAAGGCGCGTGCCGGCTTCCAGAAATCTGTCTAATTCGTTTAACTCGTCTTGTGAGATTACACCTTGGCGATTGTGTTCCAACAGTTCATTGATACGTGCAATTTCATCTTCTGAGAATCGTAAACTGAGTACGTATTCACACTGATCAATCGGAGGCGCTTCGTTTTTGAAGTTTTCCACGACATGCTCAATAGTTTGTAGCTGGGTTATATTCATCTCTATCTCCTTCAACCATTATTGCAGAGAATTAACACGGTTCAATCTCAATCCCCCTCCAGCAACACCTCCGGCAATCCTTGCAACTTTCCTTCCCGATCCACACAAGCCAGGGTTGATGAACCTTCTGCACAGAGCTGATCACCCCGATACATTTCATAGCGGTGTTCAATCCGTACGGGGGTAATTCGATGCAGAATCGTCTTTAGGCGAATATGGTCGTCATAGTGAATGGGGAGTCTGAACTTGCATTCGATCTTGGCTATCACCAGGAAGAAACCCTGATCTTCGATAGCCTTGTAGGTCTTCCCCTGGGCGCGCAGCAACTCCGTTCGACCTTCCTCAAAGTAAACAAAGTACTGGGCATGGTGGAGGAACCCCATGCGATCTGTCTCAGCATAGCGAACGCGAATGAATGTCTCGTGCTCTTGCATCGTTGGCACCTTCTCTCTGGAGTTAGGATAATGGTCGCTTCCGAATTCGCCAGTCAGCTTTCGTGTCCTTCAGCAGTTCCTCGTGGACAGTCACAGTCCAATCCGTTACTCTCATGGCTAACGAGGAGAATGTTCCATGCTCGGTCTGACATTGTTGGTTTCCTGCCTCTTCCTGCCTCAGGAACCCGAAGCACTGCAACTCTGGTCTGGAAAAGTACCCTTGCTGAACAGCGATGAAGCAAGTGTTCGTCCGACGATCACGCCCTACCTGCCGGACAAGGCGAAAGCAACCGGAGCTGCGGTAGTTGTCTGTCCGGGCGGAGGCTACGGCACCCTTGCAGTGAATCATGAGGGAAAGGACATTGTTAAATGGTTGAATGATCGGGGCATAGCGGCGTTCCTTCTGAAATACCGAGTAGTCAGTAAACATATACCTGCACCCATCCACCCTGCCCCGCTCTATGATGCCCAGCGTGCCATTCGATTCGTTCGCAGTGGTGCTTCACAATATGGGATTGACCCGAACAAGATCGGCATCTGGGGCTTCTCCGCCGGGGGGCACCTCGCCAGCAGTGCTGCGACCCACTTCGATGCAGGCAAGAAAGACGCTGAAGATGCCATCGACAAAGTCTCGTGTCGGCCCGACTTTGCAATCCTCTGTTACCCGGTTATCAGCATGAAAGCTCCAATCACTCATGGTGGCTCACGGAACAACCTGCTGGGCAAGAACGCTGACGAAGCCCTGGTAGATGCGTTCTGTAATGATCAAGCGGTGACCAGGGAAACTCCACCAACATTCCTGTTCCACACCG
>CAYPJB010000391.1:0-4415 GCA_964410845.1 uncultured Bacteroidales bacterium
TGATGAAAGCCAGCATCGCAGTCAATGTGTTGACGGCGAACAGGAGCCAACTGACGCCGATGATGCCAAAGCAGATGCCAATGGTGTAGCCGAGGGCTGGACTGATGCGGCCGGTAGGCATCGGGCGTTTGTGGGTACGGTTCATCAAAGCATCGGTGTCACGTTCCCATGCTTGATTCAGAATTCCAGACGCTGCAGCAACGAGGCCGACGCCACACATGGCATGGAGCATCAGCATCCATTGCGAGGTGCCTAGCGGGGCAAAGAGGAACCCGATGGCCACCGTCATCATCACCATCAGGGTGATGCGGGGCTTGCCGAGCAGCATGGCATCCTGCCAGACGGAGTTGCTCGTCTCGGCGAACTGCTGAGCAGCTTCCTGAGCGACAACCGTATTGCTGTTCAGAGTGTGCATGGTTCTCATGTCGTCCCTCCAGTTGTAGAGGGAGTCAAGTGATGCCTGGCCCGCATGGCTACCACCAGGCTGGTGGCCAGGGTGAGAGCACCGAGCCATTGGTGTAATGTGGCGAGGGTCATGCGGTGCATGCGTTGCAAGTCTGGAGCATTGTCATCCAAGGCTCCCGATCCGCCACCCAGCCACCAGGCTGCGGTTCCTAATACTATCATCATCACAACTTCGATGCCTAACGCATAGACTGGCCAAAGCACTATTGGCGAACCCAGAGAACGTGCCTTGGCTATCACCACACCTACCATCAGCAAAATCAGCCCAGCTACCGAGCCATGAGCAATGATGAGCAGACCGCCACCATAGTGTCTCACTAGCACAGCGATGGTGAGTTGTACCAGGAAAAGGATGGTCAGCAGCTTGGCTAACGTCTGAAACTCTTCCGCACTGTTAGTTATAGTTTGTGGTCGTCGTATCCAACCCGACGAAAAGCTGAGCGTACAACCGACGAGGAAGGCAAAAGTCACCTGGCCGAAGAAGCCATGCACCATGGCAAAGTCACGACCGAGAGAAGCATCAATCACGCCTGCTTTGGGATAGAGAAGAATGCGAGCAGCTCCAAGCGCTCCCTGCAGCCCGACTGCTGCCAGTACTGCTACACCAATCCAGCGTCGCCGACCCTGTTCCACTACCAGGCAGTAGCTGGCGAGCATCAAGGCAAGCATGCCGACGATGTAACCCAATTGCCGGTGGGAATGTTCAATGAACATTCCCACGCTTTTGATCGCTTCTTCAAAGCCGCGGATGGTGAAGAGATTGAACGGCGAGAAGGTCCAACCATGATCGACCATACCGACGCCGGTAGAGGTGACCGTACCACCGCTGCCAATGAGGATGAACGCCAACGCGGAGGTGCCGAGAGCAAGCCAGAAAAGACCAGGATAGTATCGAGGAGTCTGCATTACTGCTTCCCCTCCAGGCTGCGGATGTAGCCAACAATGTTCCAGATGTCAGCATCGTTGAACTTGGTGCCATCGATGGCCTGCATGCGGGAAGGCTTGATGCCGAGCTTAATACGGTAGAACTGATCGATCGGTCGATTGCCTCCCCGGAACGATTCACTCACAAAACTGCGAGGTTTGATCGGAGAGCCCCAATCGTCCTTCATGGCTGCGATGTTAGGCACCTCTTCGACCAGAGCCTTCCCATTCTTGCCATGGCAATCGACACAGCCAGCCTTGTTCAGGAAGAGATCCTTACCTTTGGCCCAACCAGTGCTTGTGCCTTCACGTTCGATCTCTTCCCACGGCACGCTCGGCGTCACCGAGTTCTTAGCATCGCTGGCCCATTGCTTGACGATCTCTTTCAACTCCTTGGCCACATCCTTCTCGCCAGGCTTTTCGTCTTCTTCGAGCCAGAAACGGGTCAGACGATATTCCACCTGCCCGCGAAGCGAGAGATGCATGACATAACTGACGATAGCTTCGATACGCTCATCTGCCTGATCAAAGCTGGACATGCCCGACCCGGGCAATCCCATTTTGATGGTGCGATGCAGATCCATACGGGCTGGATAGCTGGCCTTGCCGGTATCGGGCTTGCCTGCATCATCGAGGCGGGCAGTGGAAACGTACTTGAACTTGCCCTGTCGGAAATCGCGAGGCTTAGGGTTCAGCGTGATCGCGGACTTGCCGTTGCCATTCCCTTCCTTCCCATGGCACTGAGCACATTGTGAAAGGAAGAGCTTGCTGCCCAGCGCCATCTTCTCAGGTGTGAGTTGGAGACTGTTCAAGTCATCTACAGCATCGTCGAGTTTCACTAGCGGATCGCGGGGCGTGCCAAAGAACGGAAGCAGCAACTCATCCAACTGTTCGGAACGTTCTTCAGGCAAGGTGTATTGAACTACCTTGTCCGTACCTTCCAATGTTGTGTAAGGTTGGAAGTGATACTTTGCCCCGGCAGGGTAGGCAGCATCACCACAACCACTCAAAGCGAGGCAACCAAGCAGGATAGTCAGTAGTGGTGTGAATCGGGGTGTCATATCAATAGGTTCGCAGCAATTCAGATGCCAGTTGCGGGACAGGTTATCGTATGAGTCTGTTTCGCTGGAGAAACCCCGGTTTGAGGACGAACGAATCTTGTTTGAGAGAAGAACGCCTGAGCAGGTTCCTACAAACGGGATATGCCGACTAGTTGCATTACCTCATCATTATTTCCAGACATGAAGCCTCATGGAATACTCTGTATAACCGGCAGGGAAGGCATGCTTCGTTAGTTACGTTCGACGTTACTTGACTAGACGCTAGCTTCCTTGTCTGAAGGCACTTCCGCATGCTCAGATTCCCTAAACTGTTGTCGAACAACTATTTGCCATTCTTTTGCGTTAATGTCTTGCATCAAAGGCATTCACTGCTTAAAATCCATTGTCCATAAGCTGAAACATGAACAACTGGCAGTGTGATGCCGTTTGCCTGGCTACAGGATGTAACACAGGCAGCGAAGCAACTGTCAGATTAAACCGAGAGTGATGGACACTCTCTGACTCGCAACGAACGACTGGCATTTGCCCTCTTGGTTGGTCATCCAGGGATGTAGGACCGACGATTGCTTCGTTGTCCATATCGACCCCTTGTCGAAACCGCTGCCCCGCAGCTACCGCAAGGCCCATGAGGATGATCGATGAAAACGGCAAAGCCCATGAAGAAACCCAAGAAGAAGACCAAGCCAGCAGCACCTGCTGCCCCCGTCGCTGTCAAGAAGACTTCCGCCGCTGTCAAAACCAAAGCCAAGACCAAGCTGCAAACCGTCAAGGTGCAAACGAACCAGTCAGAAATGCCTGAGTTCTACCTTCCCAATATCTATTCGTCCGATCTGCTGACTCCCGAAGAAGAACGACAACTGCTCACCAACTTCTGGGAGAACAAGAAAGAACTCGTTCGACAGTTGCTCAAGAACTACACCAAGCAACTCAAGCAGCATCGTCCGCCGATGGAACCCTGGCCGATGGCCCAATTCATCCGCGAACACACTACCTACGAAGTGCGTCGTCATCCGAACATCCGCAACGTCTTCGAGAAGTACGTCACCTTCAAGCATCGTCTGGCTTCCGCGAACATCCGTTTGGCTGCCCACGTAGCCAAGCGATTCCGACATCATGCCCTGGCCTACACCGATCTGCTCCAGGAAGCAGTTTGTGGTCTGATGCAAGCCATCGACCGCTTCGATGTCAGCCACGGCACCCGACTGGCCACCTATGCCACCTGGTGGATTCGTCAAACCTTACAGATAGCCGTCGCCCGGCAGAGCCACCTCGTCAGCTTGTCGCCGCACCACTTGCAGGAGCTTGGCCTTCTGCAGCAGGAATCGGAAGCACTCGCTCACGGCGGCAAGCATCTACCCAGCTCCCAGGAACTCGCCAAGCGAACCGGCAGTAGCCTGGAACACCTGACCCACCTGCAGACAGCTACTCGCACCCCAGTCAGCCTGAATGCTGTGCTCGATGATGACAGCGACTTCAAGCTCACCGAAGCGATGCCTGACAACAATACCAACATCCTTCGCGATAACAACGAGCGCCAGGAAGCCCTCAATTACCTGATGGACAACCTCAGGCCTCGCGAACGCAAGGTATTGGATCTTCGCTTTGGCTTAACTGGCGCCGGTGCTCACAGCTTGCGACAAATTGGCCATCTGCTCCGCATCAGCAAAGAACGCGTCCGTCAGATCCAGAATCGTGCTCTCGAGAAACTCCGTGGCTCCGCCGAACGAGTGGGCTGGGAGCCGAATTTGTTGCTGGACTAGTCAGTGGTCTGGTTCCCCTCCTCTTCTCTGGTCCCCCTCTCCCCTGGTGGGAGAGGGGTTAGGGGTGAGGGGGGCTGCAATCGCCAGTGTTCTTGCTTGTTGGATTAGTGATTCTGATTCCCTCTCCCTCCCGGGGAGAGGGCTAGGGTGAGGGGTTATTCTGTATTAACCAATTTAGAAAAACCGATACCCCGCCACAAACAGT
>CAYPJB010000392.1:0-4413 GCA_964410845.1 uncultured Bacteroidales bacterium
GTTGGCAATGTTTCTGTGTGCCGCTGGCGTGGGATATCTTACTGGCCTGATCCAGCTTCATTTTGCCCATGCTTCACCAGGAAACCTGTTGCCTTCCGGTAAAGATGTCATCAAGGTCTTCCATGGAGAAAGTGGTCAAAAGATGACCCAACTCGAACGATTACTGGAAGCGCCGGATAACTTGCCATTCAACGGCACTGGCAGCATGCGCAAGGCTCTCTTTGAGAAATCGGATGACTGGAAAGATGCCATCAAGCAGAAGCCTGAAGCCTCCGTTCGTGCTGAACGTGAGGGTGAACGACTGGCTTTCCTTTCCTGGCTGCGTGCAGGGGCATCTAAAGACAGTTACGATAACGACAAGTTTCCGCTGCCTGAGACTCTCGGTCAGCAGGTCATTACCAAGGATTTTCTACTGGTTGACGATCAGGGCAAGGAAGTGAAACCTCGCACTCTGCTCATCAAATCATTCATTTCAACCCGCTGTGCTGGATGTCATGGCCAGGGCGGCGAAGCGGCTAAATTTCCGATGGAAAGTTTTGATGCCATCATTAAATACAACAAGGAGCCCAGCAGCGGTGCGATCTCGATCGAGCGATTGGCATCGATCACCCACACGCACATGATGGCCTTTGCCGTGCTCTTTGGCTGTACGGGGCTTCTCTTTTCCTTCACCCGCTATCCGGCCTATATCAGAGCGATCTTTGGGCCCTGGGTACTATTCTTTCAAGTGGTGGATATTGGTCTCTGGTGGGGTGGTCGCTTGCATCCTCTTCTGGCAGAGATGATCCCGATCAGTGGTGGTCTCGTCGGTTTGGGATTGGCTATTCATTTGCTGGGCGGGTTGTATGACGTGCTCGGTCCTCGTCCTCAACCCAAGGCTTAGAAAGATAGCATGCCATGGATGGCCCCAGTTCAATCACGCTGCTTATTTTTGTTGTCACGTATCTGGGGTTAGCGAGAGGCGCAATTCCGGGGCTGGGGTTGGACCGTGCAGGGATCGCTTTGATTGGAGCCATCGCTCTGCTGGCAACCTCAGTCTTGAGTTTCCCACGAGCGATTCAGTTCATTAATTTTGAGACGATTGGGCTGCTGCTTGGCATGATGGTAATGGTAGCGGTACTGCAGCGGGCAAGGTTCTTTGCGCGGCTGGCTCAGTGGGCCGAACGCATTGTCAAAACACCTTACCAACTTCTGGCATTGGTAATTGTACTGGCATCGGTACTCTCAGCCATTCTGGTGAATGATGTGATCTGCCTGGCTTTGCCGCCGCTTATTATTCAACTGGCTCGACAACGAGGCTGGGATGCCCTGCCCCATTTGATTGCACTCGCTATCGCTTCCAACATCGGTTCAGCCTGTACTCCTATTGGCAACCCGCAAAACATGCTGATTGCAGAGTGGTCGCAGATACCGTTCCTGCAATTCGTCCTGCGACTCGGGGTACCTACAGTCATCAGTCTGGTTGTCTGTTATCTGCTGACAGCCTGGATCTTTCAAAGCCGCCTGGCAAGTTTGCATTCAGTGCAGAAATCCTTGCATGACGTCATCTACGTGAAGCCTTCGTATCGCCATGATCGGTTGCTTACTAAAGCGGTGTTAGCTCTGATGATTACCGTCATCGCCTTTCTGTTTACTACGCATCTCGCCATCGTGGCGCTGACGGTGGCAGCATTCTTGCTGCTCGATCGCTTTTCTCCCCGGTTTGTGTGGAAGGATGTCGATTGGAGTCTCCTGGTGATGTTCGCAGGTCTGTTTGTCGTGGTGGGTGCATTTGAACAGAGAATCGTGCAGCCGGGCGACTGGGCGAACTGGCCACTGCTGCAACGTGATCCGGTGGGAATGCTGAGTTTCGTTTCCGCTGTACTCTCCAATATCGTCAGTAACGTGCCTGCGGTGCTGCTGTTCAAGCCCCTGATGCAGACTATCGAACCAGCTTTACAGGAAACCGGGTGGTTGGCTTTGGCGATGAGCAGCACTTATGCTGGCAACTTCACCATTCTGGGATCTGTGGCTAATCTCATTGTCGTGGAAGAAGCACGGCGCGCAGGGATTGTTGTCAGTTTCTGGGATCACTGTAAAGTAGGTGTTCCGGTGACGATTATTTCTATCGCAGTGGGTATCATCTGGCTGAAATGGATGTAAGCAGTGGCTATCACGCTCCTGCGTTATGAAGTGTTCTATTCAAACAGCGTTAATCACGCAGTGCCCGACCTGTCAGTTGCAGGAACACTCTCTCTAAACTGGGTGTGCTCGCATCCACTTTCACTGGCTCAATCCTAACCCGTTGCAAGGCCCTTATCGTGCGGGTAAGTAGCGTCGACGCATCAGACGATTCGAGAATCAGTTGCAGGCCTTCCTCATGCCGCTCGAGCCTTACACCCTCCAGTGACTTAATTTCATCCTCCAGAGCCGATGAAGCAGCGGAGAGATCAACTACTACCCGGCTGGGGATGTGATTGAGCAGACGATCCAGCGAGTCGTTCGCGACAATTCTGCCATGATCCATGATCGCAACGGTTTTACATAGGGCTTCCACTTCTTCCATGTAATGGGTGGTATAGATGACCGTCGTGCCTTCCTGATTGCACCGACGGATTTCTTCAAAGAGATGATTTCGTGATTGCGGATCAACTCCAGCCGTCGGTTCATCTAGCAGGAGAAGTTTAGGCTGGTGTACCAGGGCTGCAGCCAGGTTCATTCGTCGCTGCATGCCTCCTGAAAAGGTTTCTACTCGCGCATCAGCTTTGTTGGTCAGTCCAACGGCTTCAAGAAGGCTGTCAACACGATCATTGAGTGGTTTGCCAGCCAGGCCATAGAGTTTTCCAAAGAACTGCAGATTCTCACGGGCAGTGAGCGGCCCGTAGACCGCAATCTCCTGCGGAGCCAGTCCAATGGCAGATCGTATGGCCAGGTTCGCCGGCGACAGAGTCTGGCCCAACAGCTGTGCTGTTCCGGAGGTGGCCTGACGATAACACGAGAGAATACTGATCAGCGTCGATTTACCAGCACCATTGGGACCTAAAAGCCCAAAGCAGGCACCTTCTTCGACGCTGAAACTGATGTCATCGACAGCGCGATGCTGATCATAACGATGAACGAGATGCTGCACATCAAGGAAAGCCATGAGAGTAACTTATGACTTTCCAGCATGTGGCTAGGCAGCCTGTGACAGAGTCACTGATTCAGATTCCTGAACCATCTGAGCCAGCTTGGAAGCTACTGCGGCATGAAGCAGAGGGATCATGATTTCGTGATGCCCAATCAACTCGTAGCCTCGTTCGGCTGGCCGTTCGGTCACATTCACCCTGCTTCGGTAGTTGCTGTTCTTGTCGAGATTAACAGCAACCATGCCGTCCAGACTGTGAGCAAAGTTTCGGACAACACTCACCGCTTTGAGGAATACTTCAGGCATGATGACCGCGCTGCCCAGATTCATCCACACGCCCCCGGCCATCTGGCTGACGACGGTACAGAGCAGTCGGAAGTCGATCATGGTTGATTCTCCAACAGCTGCCCCACTCACATGAGGATGCATGTGCACGATGTCCGTCCCCATGGCGACGTGGATCGTGCAGGGGATGCCTGCCTGGTAAGCAGCATAGACAATGCTGGCTTCAGGATGATGCAGAGAAATGGAATCCATATAGCGACCCAGACCATTCCCCAGTCCCAGGCCTTCTGCTCCCATGCGAGATGCAATCGCGAAAGCATCAGCTGTCTCTTGTGCCATGCCGAACTTGCCGTTGGGCAACTGTCGGGCAACGTCTTCGCTGGTCTTGCCGACGAGGGCGAGTTCAAAATCGTGGATGGCGGCTGAACCATTCATCGAAATTGATTGAATGATGCCTCGTTGAATCCAGTCGATCAGGTAAGGTCCGCAGCCAGTTTTGACGACATGCCCACCGATGGCCACGGCAACCCGCTTGCCGGTCGTCACTGCCCTGCACACGTGATCGCGTACGCCACGCAGTTCGTTGCCTCCCAGTTGTCGCGGAAGTGTCTCCAGCCAGTCGCCTACGGTGGTATCAGGATTGATCGGCTTTCCCAGTTCCTCGACAAAGACTTTGCTGGGACGGGACTGCAACTCGTAGGTCAGCAGGCCATGCAGGTCAAACGGGGCAAGTGCTGGCGGATTCATAGGCTTCCTTGCGTAAAGATGATAATGGATAGTCTGCAACTCCCCGCTCCTCATCCTGAAGAGAAGGGCGAAGCAGTGGTTCGAGTGTTCGTTGCACCAGTTCCTCGCCTTCAGTGATGACGAGAGCGATGGTAAGGGCGTACAGTGTTTTGTCAGCTAGCGAATCAAGTCGAAGTTTGACCCAGTCTTTCTGGGTGGTGATGACCAAGGTATCAGCGGACAGCTGGCTGGCCCATTTTTGCAGATCATCAACATCGCTTCTCTGGTAAGCGTAA
>CAYPJB010000393.1:0-4409 GCA_964410845.1 uncultured Bacteroidales bacterium
CCAAGTCATAGGTTCCAACGAGATGCTCCATAGAACGCAGAGTAGTAGGATGCTCATCACCCAAGAGTGGTTTCAACAGATGATAGCATCGTTCAAAATGTGGGACGGCAAGGATAGGAAGTCCAAGATCCCAGAGAGTACTGCCAAGTGCTTCACGAATCTCGGCCTCGATCAATGGTTGATCCGCAAACTTACCTTCGATCAAACGTGCTGAGCGTAACACCAGGTCGCGTACTTTAATGTCCGGGTCCATTTTCAGTTCGCTCGCCTGAGCTTGACGAAGTGGTCCGGCAAGTTGCATGAGATCACGGAGGAAGAACTCTTTCACAGCAGTAGCGATGTCTGCCTGGTCCTTAGCCTGCTTTTCGTTTCTGATGGCCTTCAATTCATTCTGTCGAGCTTTCTCAGCATATTGTTCTGCTAGCATCTGCTTCTTCTGCGCTTCCTGACGGGATAATTCTTCTGACTGACGGGAGAGTTCCGCCTGATTTCTCGCCAGATATGCCCAAAGACCAAGTGCCACGGATGCGACCAAGCCTACGAGCAGGGTAACAGCCAATCCCAGCCAGATGCGACGACGATGCTGCAATTCAGCAGTCCGCACTTCAGCACGAGCCTGTGCCAGTTCCGCTTGCTTTAGCCGATCTTCCTTCACTCGCCGTAATCGAGACACATGCTCCCATATTTCGTTGGCTTGAGAAAAACGATCCTGTGGTTCGAATGCCAGACATCGTCGACAGAGGGAAATCACCTCCGGATCTTCGGGGAGACGACTCAGTAAAACATGCACCTCCTCCATCTTCCCGCGCATAGCATTCAATCGGATTTGTTCTGCATTCTCGCCGCTGAATGGAGGCTTCCCAATTAACATGAAGCATAGAATGCCTCCCAGACCAAAGACATCTGAGCGAGCATCGATCTTGTCGAGTTCTCCTGCCGCCTGTTCTGGGGACATATATGCTGGTGTGCCCAAAATACTGCCTGCCTGCGTATAGTTGCCATCACTATCCCGTAACGTGCGAATCTCCGTTGCCATTCGGGTGTCTGAGTCGATTTGAGTCTGAGCGGATGTACTCGTAGTCCCCAACACTTTAGCTAGGCCCCAGTCCATCACCTGAACCTCGCCAAATGCGCCGATCATGATGTTGGCTGGTTTCAGATCGCGATGAATCACACCTCGGGCATGAGCATAACCGACGGCTTGCGCGACAGCTTCGAATATCCCCAGTTTGTCTTCCAACGTACCATCCTTCCATTTTTTTTCCAGTGTTTCACCTTTTATGAGCTTCATTGCAAGGAAAGGGCGATTATCTTGCAGAGTACCCACCTGATAGACCGCTGGAATCCCTGGATGTTGTAACTGACCAGTAATTCTAGCCTCATCCAGAAAGCGATGAGCTACACTGGAATCCGGACTGAATTTACTCTGAAGCACCTTGATAGCCACTTCACGGTCCATCATCAAATCCCTGGCTCGGAAAACAACTCCCATGCCTCCGAAGCCAATCTCTTGCTGCAATTCAAACCCGTTGATGAGTGGTGCTGCTTCCTTCGGTGGAGTCGATCGAGGCTCATAGTAACCACTAGGTGCACTGAGCGTGACATCATTCATGAATGGACTGCCCTGAAAACATCTCGTTATGATAACAAACAATCATTGTGCCAGATAGGTAAACGCATCCCTTACTGTCCGAAGGGTTGTTTACAGAGTGTGGGGCAGCCTCTAATCCCTCTGACGTCTCCACCACCCGCTCAGCCTTCCCCTTCTTGCCCCTAATCTTCGCCTGCCACTTGGGCTTCTTCTCGCCCTTCACCTTCTTGGTCGGCAGTTTCAGTTCAGTCGCTGGCGTTCCGAGTCTCTTGTACGCCATCGCTCTGTCTCCTATTGCGTGCTGGCATCGTTGTGATGCTGGTTACGCTCCATGACAATTAGAGGGAGTGAGGAGGAAGGGAGGTGGTGGGTGATGGAATGTAGGAAGAAGTACTCCAAGTCTCCTGAAAATAAATAACTATCTTTGATGCTTCCAAGCAACTATTCTCGCTAATGGAGCGGGAGGCAATGCCATGACGGAAGAGAGCTTGTTTGAATTAGCCCGTAAAACGCCCGATAACGAGCGAATTGCCCTGCTGGACCGTGCCTGTGAAGGCAAGCCGGAACTACGTGTGCGTGTCGAAGCATTGTTAAAGGCCGATGATGCGTCGTCGCCACTCTCGAAACCTTCTCCCATACTTGACGCCACCACCGGCTTTCAGGCGACTGCCAGCTATTCCTCGTCCGATCCAGCACCTGGCATTCTCGTCGCCGGTCGCTACACACTGGAACAGAAGATCGGCGAAGGCGGCATGGGGGAGGTCTGGGTCGCCAAGCAAAGTGAGCCGGTCAAGCGTAAGGTGGCCCTGAAACTAATCAAGGCGGGGATGGATTCCAAGCCAGTCGTGCAACGGTTTGAGCAGGAACGGCAAGCGCTAGCGATGATGGATCATCCGAATATCGCCAAGGTACTCGATGGGGGTATCACTGCGGAACGTCGCCCGTACTTTGTAATGGAACTGGTCAATGGCTTGCCCCTGACGAAGTTCTGTGATGAGACGAAGCTGGGGATCAAGGAGCGACTGGAGCTGTTTGTCCCGATCTGTCAGGCTGTGCAGCATGCCCACCAGAAGGGTATTGTGCACCGTGATTTGAAGCCGACGAATATCCTCATCACGATGATCGATGGCAAGCCGGTGCCCAAGGTCATCGACTTCGGTGTCGCCAAGGCAACGGGTGGCAAGCTCACTGATGAAAGCATGTCCACACAGTTTGGAGCGGTGGTGGGCACCTTGGAGTACATGTCGCCGGAGCAGGCTGGCTTCTCTGGAAATGACATTGATACGCGAGCCGACATTTATTCATTGGGAATTATCCTCTACGAAATCCTGACCGGGCTTCGTCCCATTGATACGAAACGGCTGAAGAAAGCTGCTCTCGCAGAAATGATTCGCATCATTCAGGAAGAAGAGCCAAGCAAGCCATCTACACGACTGTCTACCGATGCATCGTTAGCTTCGCTGGCAGCAGTCAGGCAGATCGATCCGAGAAAACTAACCGAGCTGTTACGAGGTGAATTAGACTGGGTGGTGATGAAATGTTTGGAGAAGCAAAGAGAGCGACGATATGAAACTGCGAATGGGCTGGCACGAGACATTCAGCGCTACCTGGCGGATGAACCAGTGGAGGCGAGACCTCCGAGTGCGGGGTACCGAATACAGAAGTTTATTGCACGGAACCGGGGCAAGGTACTGGCTGTTGGGCTGCTGTTTCTAACACTTATCGCTGGCATCATCGGTACCTCTTGGGGAATATGGCAGGCAGAAAAGCAGCGTGATATAGCTGTAATTGCACAGTTCAAAGAACGTGAACGTGCCGAAGGAGAACGAATAGCCAAAGAACAAGCAGAGCGAAGGCTTCTGCAAATTGAGAAGTCGAACGCTATCCTGGGATCGGTATTTGTTTCGCTTGATCCGAAGGAAATCGCTGAAGCGCAAAATCCCTTGCAAACTGTGCTAGTCAATCATTTGAATCAGGCTGCTGACGAACTAAAAGGAGATGTCATTGGAGATCCAATCGTAACGGCAGAGATGCAGATAAAAATTGGAATGTCGCTTCATGCATTGGGAGACCATCCGAAAGCGGAATCCCTGTTAGAAAAGGCTTGGAATACTTTAGAATCCAAGCTGGGAAAAGAAGATCCCAAGACACTTCAATCGATGAATGAACTGGCACGCGTTTATCAATCCATGGGAAAGCCTCTGCTTGCATTACCGCTTTTTGAAAAGGTGTTAAAGCTCACCAATGCTATTCATGGACCAACTAACAGTGCTACCATCACGTATCAGAGTAATACTGCCAGTGCATTAGAGGATGCGGGACAACTGGCATCAGCGACCAAACTCTATCATGAGGCCCTCCAGCATTCTAAAGCTTCCCTTGGCATCGATGATCCTCTGACGCTCACCATCATGAACAATCTGGCAGGCATCTACGCCAAAACCGATCAGCTTAAGCTGGCAATACCTCTGTATGAGGACACTCTCAAACTTCGAAAATCGAAGCTGGGTCTTAAACATCCTGATACACTTCGCTCCCAAAATAACCTCGCCAGTGCCTACTGGGAAGCAGGACAATTGGATAAGTCCATCCCTCTTTTGGAAGAAGTGTTACAGCGAAAAATCAGTTTTCTCGGTCGCGGCCATCCCAGTGCCTTGCTGACCATAGCCAATCTCGGTGTCAATATGAAAGACGCAGGACGCTTTCGTGAAGCACAGCCCTTGCTCGAAGAAACCTATCAAGCCAGTTCGAAGTACCCGAAGTTTAGAGGATTCTGCAAGCCATTGTTTGAATGTTACATCAGCCTTGAGCTAGCAGA
>CAYPJB010000394.1:0-4403 GCA_964410845.1 uncultured Bacteroidales bacterium
CCCCCAACATCCAGAACCACAATCTGGCGCTCTAACCAGTTGAGCTACTCCCACCGTGTTCTACAAGTGTACCGCTCTATCTGCCTTCTGGCAATGGTTTGCATAACACTGCTATGATAGCAGTACACGAACTGTAACGATGGTAACAGATTCGCCAGCGAGACATTGCATGCCAGCCTTTCCTGATGATGCTGCCCATCTCACTACAGAAGCGCAGAACCCTGATTCGGTTCGCCTGGATACCCTTTCCTCGCTCGAATTCGTCCAACTGATGAATCGGGAAGACAACAAGATCATTCCCGCCATCGCAACGCAGTGCCAGGCCATCGCTTGTGCTATCGACCTGATTGCAGAACAACTGCGAACCGGTGGCAGGCTCATCTATATCGGTGCTGGTACATCTGGCAGGCTCGGTGTGCTGGATGCCAGCGAATGTCCACCAACGTTTCGTACGCCACCGGAGATGGTCGTCGGTTTGATTGCTGGTGGCCCAGCTGCCTTAACTCGAGCCATCGAAGGTGCTGAAGACAATCCGGAACAGGGCATGCTTGATCTGCAGGCCATCCAGTTCAGCAACAACGATGTGCTCGTTGGTATCGCCAGCAGTGGCCGAACACCATACGTGTTAGGAGCGGTCAAGTATGCTCGTTCGCTCGGCGCCCACACGGTAGGCATCAGTTGCAACGCTGACTCAGCGCTGAGCCAGGTAGTGGAGGTTTCGATTGCCCCTGTCGTCGGTCCGGAAGTGCTTAGTGGTTCAACCCGCCTCAAAGCTGGTACTGCCACCAAACTCGTACTCAACATGCTCACGACCGGTGCGATGGTGAAGCTTGGCAAAACTTTTGGCAACCTCATGGTCGATCTGCGGGCCAGTAACAGCAAGCTTGTTGCCCGAGCACGTCGGATGCTGCAAACACTGACTGGCATGTCAGCGGATGATGCTGCGAAGTTACTGGAGCAATGCAACGGAGAAGTGAAGACGGCACTGGTCAGCCATGTGTCCAAAGTCAATCCCGTGGAAGCCAGGCAACGATTACAGCAAGCTCTGGGCCATGTACAGAACGCAATTCTGCTGCAATCATCTGCAGCTAAACAGCGTCATCAGTGTCCCGATCTGTTACTCGGCATCGATGGCGGCGGCACCGGCACCACAGCACTGCTAGCCCGTAAGGAAGGCAACACCTTCCGCATCTTAGGAAAAGGTGAAGCTGGCCCTTCTAATCGACAGAGCGTCGGCGATGCCCGCATGGGGGACAACTTGCAGCTTGCCATTAATCAGGCTTTTACAGCAGCACAACTCGAGGTGGGAACTGTTGGAAGTGCCTGCCTGGGTCTTGCTGGTGCTGACCGACCTGCAGACCGTGAAGCTCTCCAGCAATGGGCTGAAAGAACGCAACTGGCAACTAAAGTTGCTATCACCAACGATGCAGAATTATTACTCGCGGCCGGTTCTGCAGAAGGCTGGGGTCTGGCCATCATCGCAGGCACTGGTTCCATCGCCTACGGCAAGAATGCCACCGGACTGACGATGCGTGCCGGCGGATGGGGGCCGCTGTTAGGTGATACCGGCAGTGCCTATGCCATCGCACTCGAAGCACTGCAAACTGCTTGCGTCGAGATTGATCTGGAAACCAATCTGAATGCTGATGCCATCAGCAAAGAGAACGCCCTCTGGCCTATCATCCAGGAAGCCTGGCAACTCAAGAACCCAGCCGAGTTGGTGCAAAAGGTCTACCGCAGTGGTCTCGATCGTGCCGGCATTGCCAGCTTAGCACCGGCCATAGTTGAAGCCTATTTCGCTGGCAACAGTGATGCTGCTGAAGTAGTGGAGCATCAGGCTCTGTCGCTGGCAGGCGATGCAGCGATCATCCTGCGCAAGCTCTTCCGCAGCGTGAGTGAGGTTCCGCTCGTTCTTGCAGGCGGTCTCTTTACGCATTTTGCCGAGTATGGTGAATTCGTCGTCGATGAATTGAAGCGCTGCCTGACTACGGATGAGAATACAGATCCGATAGGAAATATCACAATCGTTCGCGAACCAGCCGAGGGAGCATTGCGGTTGGCACAGCACCTGTCGTGAACTTTAGCCGAATTGTAGTGTCCTTCCGTTGTCAGGGTGACGATAAAAGAGATCACGCACTCGTACGGCAATTGACTTCTGAGGCAAAAATAACTATCTAAACAATCCGTCGGCCCCTTCGCCAAGTGGCTAAGGCAACGGTTTGCAAAACCGTCACCCCCGGTTCGAATCCGGGAGGGGCCTCTTTCCAACCCGACGCGCAAGCGAGGGAAAGCAACGCAATGTCGATGCGTTCCTCGCTAGCGCGTCGGGCTGGTAAACAAGGCGGCGTAGCTCAGGGGTTAGAGCAGCGGCTTCATAAGCCGCGTGTCAGTGGTTCAAATCCACTCGCCGCTATTTGACATAAGTCCATATCCGAACGCAAGTTAGCGTACCTGTCGATGGTCGACAGTGCGGAGCAGAACTCCAGTTAAGTGTGTAGTACTACACACTTAAGCGGAGAAATGAGCCGCAGATGACCACCCGAAGACGCTTAACTCCCCCCAGCTACAGACTCCACAAGTCAACCGGACAGGCCATTGTTGTCCTGGACGGAAAGACGATTTATCTGGGGCTCTACGACTCGCCAGAGAGCCACGCCAGATACAGACGCGAGTTAGCGGCTTGGCTTTCCAAGAAATCTCTGCCACGTGAAAAAGAAGTCCAAAGTGTAACTGTTGACACAGGCCCCTCAGTAACGACCGTTAACGAAGTAATTCTCGCCTTTGTCCAGCACGCCCGGCACTACTACTCGGCAGGGCGCGAATATGAACTGTACAAGTCAGTCCTCCGATTACTTCGGGAATGTTACGGAGAGCTTCCCGTTCAACATTTTGGGCCCAAGGCACTCAAAGTAGTCAGAACCAAGATGATTGGAAAAAATTGGTGTCGTCGAGTGGTCAATCGACAGATAACTCGCTTACGCACGATGTTCAAATGGGCAGAATCCGAAGAACTCGTTCCTGCAGGTACCACGCATGCACTAGCAACCGTTTCAGGCTTGAAGCGAGGCGAACAAGGAGTGCGTGAATCACCAGGAGTCGAGCCCGTCTTCTGGGAACAGTTGTCGCAAGTACTGCCACACTGTTCCAGAACCATCCAAGCCATGCTACAACTTCAGTTCCTGACTGGAATGCGATCTGGTGAAGTACGGATCATGCGTAAGTGTGACATCGATACCAGTGATCCAGCATGTTGGTACTATCGTCCAGCGAGCCACAAGAATAGCTGGCGGGAAAGTGGGCAACAGAGGGTTGTGCCATTAGGGCCAAAATGCCAGGAACTCATTGGTCCGTGGTTAGCTGGTGCAGCAACCAACGCCTATATCTTCGACCCGCAAATTGCCCTTGAAGAGTTCGATCAACTACGACGTAAAAAGAAGAAGCCAACAAAAGCCACGGAACAACCTCGCACGTCACAATGTTATTCTTCAAACACTTATGCCCAAGCAGTAACGCGCGCGTGCAAGAAAGCAGGAGTGAACATTCGCCCTTACGGATTGCGTCACGGACGGAAAATGCTATTGGAAAGGGAGCTTGGTTCAGAGGCAGCACGAGTGGTCTTGGGACAAAAATCGATCCAGTCAACACAGCACTATGGAAAGCTTGATATTCAACGTGCAGCAGAGATCATGAAGCAGGTTGGTTAGTGGAGGCGAATCGGTTGACAGCTTCATGGGGCATCAGACCGAGGAACTGCGGAGGCGTTACCGGCACTTGTTCCCGGAAAACCATGAAAAGGCGATTGAACTTGCCTTTGGATAATTCCGTAAGATTAACATATTCGTATTTCTGACAGAATTCAAGTCAATTACCGACATATTACCTTGTAAATAAAGGATTTATGGACAACAATGTGTGTTCTTATAATTCCATTTACAGGTTGATTATTGTCAGAAACTCGACTATACTTTTCTGACAGGAGCAAAGGGATGAAATCGACCGAAGACCGCATTTATCACCGCATTCGTCGCCATGGGCGAGGAAAAGTTTTCATCGTCAAGGAGTTCCTTGGTGAAGATGGACGTGCCGCTGTTGACCAAGCCCTTTCCCGCATGGAGAAGGGTGGTGTCCTCGTGCGGATCGGACGAGGACTGTATCACTACCCCCGTAAAAACCCACGGCTGAAGATGACACTGCCTCCTGAAATGGATGATGTTGCCGAAGCCGTCGGCAAGCAGACCGGTAGTCGTGTGGTTCCCTCCGGGGCACTCGCCGCCAACAGCCTGGGAATCAGTACACAGGTTCCTGCCAAACCGGTCTACCTTACGGACGGACGTACCCGGCGTGTTCGCGTCGGCAACAAGGATGTTATCCTGAAACACGTTTCACCCAAGGATCTGCCCTCT
>CAYPJB010000395.1:0-2821 GCA_964410845.1 uncultured Bacteroidales bacterium
GAAAGGTCAGCCGGCGGATCATCTTCCCAAGGCGGACATCGTCATCTTCGAAGATGGCAAGGAAGTACAACGCATCAAACCCAAGGTGCTGCGCGAAGTGCCTTCTTCTGCCATGCTGATCCTGGACACATCCGGCTCGATGGCCCGACAAGAGAAGATGGCCGAAGCCCAGCGTGCTTCCCGACTCTTTATCGATCGTCTCGATGCCCGTACCTCCTGTGGCCTGGTTCTGTTTCATCACCAGGTGTATGGTCGATACTCGCCGCAACAGGATCGAACGGCATTGCTGTCTGCCATTCAAGAGGCACAGGCCAGTGGTGGCACCGCCTACCTGGATGCCATCCAGACCTCACTGGAAATGCTCGGAGACCTGCCACGTGAATCGAGACATGCCCTGGTGGTGTTAACGGATGGTCGGGATGTGAACAGTACCGCCAAGCTCGATGATGTCATCCAACTGGCCCGGCAGCGTGAGACACCAATCCATACCATTGGCCTGGGGGAGGCAGGCAGGCAGCAGCCGGTGCGCACGATGCTGGTGCTCGATCGCAGCGGCAGCATGCTGGATCGGGGTAAAATCAGCAGTCTCAAGAAGGCAGCAATCCGCTACATCGATCTGCTGCCTGATCATGGTGCAGAAACCTCCCTGATCACGTTCAGTTCAGTCGTCTCTTCCGCAGAGGAATTTACCGCGGACAAGAGCAAACTGCGTCGCAAGGTGCAATCCATACAGCCCAGCGGCGACACTGCCATTTACGATGCGTTGTGGGAAGCGCTGGAGACCATGAACGCAGCCCGCGTATCACAGCAAGGCAAAGCACCTCGCGAGGCACTGATCCTGCTGACGGATGGACTGGATAACCGCAGCCGTCATCAGCCGGATGAGATTGTCGAACGAGCCAGGCAGGATAATGTTCGCATTTTCACACTGGGCCTGGGAACTGGTCGAGAGGTCGATACCCGTGTGCTGAGTGGTTTAGCCCAGGAGACTGGCGGACAGTTCTTTCATGTCGAATCACAGGAACGCCTGACTGATGTCTTTGAAGAACTCTCGATTGCCTTGCACGACGATGGCATTGATGAGCAGGCTTTGCAGAAGCTGGCTGCTTCCACCTTAGGACAGTACTACCATGTCCGAGAGATCGACAAGCTGCAAGCTGCTTTTGCCCAGCTGGCAGCGACAGTGGAAAACACGCACAGCATCAAGTTCACCAGCCAGCGTGCCCGTTCGGATGGTACTGCACGAGGCATCGAGATTCGATTAGGTGATTTGAGCACACTGCAAACGAACTACGCTACCCATGGGCTACTGACGCCGCAAAGCAATTCAGGGCTGTATCTGTTAGGACTGGTAGCGTTTATGGCACTGATTCTGCTGCCGAGGTGGATCACCTTGAAGTAGCAGTAGCTTACTGCCGCGTCAACATAGAGCTGACGCGGCAAGCTGTCGTGTCTACTGCTTGGGAGCTGCGAAGGATACCTGTTGAATCTTCCAGGCTTTGCCTTCCTGGCCAAAATTGATGGCGATGTGGACTTTCTTCTCTTTCTCAAAATCGACATCGAGGCGGAGCAGGGTGATACCATCACTGGTTACACTGCCTTCCTTCACGAAGACATGGCTCTTGTAGTTGCCATACTTATCCTTGTTGGCCTTGTAGAGGGCATCCCAGAGCTGTGGGCCGCTGTCCTTGAAGGCATCGATATAATTTTCAAACACGCCCTTGGCATCGTCCTTGTTGTAAGCTTTGAAGAGCTTCTCCACGATCGCTTCCTGATCCTTGAATTCCTTGGGGGTGTCGGCATGCAACGACACCAGCATGCTGGAGCAAAGAACCGTTCCCAAAGCCAGCCAACTCGCATGATTCATGATCTCTCCTTATACATGGGCAACAAAGCGTTCATGTTGAACATGATGGCGAGGCCACGGTGACTTTCAAGTTTGTTCATGGAAGATTCTTTAGCGTTCAATGTCATCAGCCAGACGGAGCAGAAGTTGATCCTCCACGATGATCTTTTGTAAGAGTTCGCTTCCTTGCACGGAAGCAGTTTCCTGAGACAGGTAATCCTGCTGCAGCAGTTCTTTGAGGTTTGCCAATTCACCAGTCTGATTCAGCAAGTGACTGGCTGTTTCGGTCCATTGGGCACGATCTTTGATTTTGCCCAGCTGATCAATGAGATAACTGAGGGCATACAGGAGCGGAGCAGGCACTTTGAGTGGCTGGTCTTCGTCTTCCGGCACAGGCAACTGGTTGAACGGATTCTTGACGATATCATCGGTCAGATACCGATCCCATTCAGCCGGAGGTGGAGCAGTGGTGTCCAGCACGAATCCGCCGGCGACTGCAGTCATGTAGATGCTCAGCCAACGCACCTTGCGTCGCGCTTCATGAATTCCCAGTTCGATCTGGCTCAGATCGAGTTCTTCCATCTCTTCGTGATTATCGTGCAATTCATTGACAAACCATTTGTGCAGTGTTTTTGATTCTTTGCCAGGCGATAGCCAATCCACTTTTTTCAATTGACGAGAGAAGAGGTCAACCAGGAGCTCCTGATTCTCATGATAACGACTGGTGATCCAGTTCTGCGATTCCACCCAGGCCCAGGCTCGTCCGCAACATTCGAGATACCGGTCTCTTGCTAACTGTTGAGCCCGGGGTGGAAGTGACCAACTGGCTGCCTTCTTTACGATAACTGCCCAGAAATCGAGTTGCCCCAGGGCGTCCTCAATGATCTTGGTTTCGATGCGAATGCGTTCAAAGAGATCTTTGTCGAGATCGAACTGACGATAGACCCTCCCCAGCGCCTGCAGCATGAACATGGG
>CAYPJB010000395.1:2921-4395 GCA_964410845.1 uncultured Bacteroidales bacterium
GCCTTGCCAACGCGGTCGCGGAGGTAGTAGAGCTTGGCGCGGCGGACGATACCGCTTCGCTTGACGACAATCTTGGCGATCTTGGGCGAGTGAACCGGGAAGGTTCGTTCCACACCCTGACCATCAACCAGTCGTCGCACCGTGAACATCTCACGGTTGCCGGAGCCCTTCATGGCGATGACGGTGCCGGAATAGATCTGGATGCGGCGTTTTTCGTTACCTTCCTTGTCGACGCCTTCCAGAATCCACTGGTGGACGTCAATGGTATCGCCCACGTTGAACGGGGCGAGTTGTTTGCGATCCTCTTCCTTTTTCAGGGTCGAGGTTTCGACTTTGGCCATAATGGCGCCGCGTTTCATGCCCATGTCTGTCTTTCCTTATTCTCTGTTCTTCAGTCGCTCAGCTGTTCGCCGAGCGGATTGTTCGTGTCGCCAAGCTGCTATCGCTTCATGGTTACCGGAGAGCAGCACCTCGGGAACCTGCAGCCCTCGGAACTCACGGGGCCTGGTGTAGTGGGGGTATTCCACCAGACCCGGCTCGCTGTGACTTTCCTCGGTCACGCTTTCCTCATCGCCGAGCACGCCCGGCACATGCCTGAGCACCGTGTCGATCACCACCATGGAGGCCACCTCGCCGCCATTGCAGATGAAGTCACCGATGCTGATCTCGCGAGGCTTCAGGATCTCCTTGATCCTTTCATCGAAGCCCTCGTATCTGCCGCAGAGGAGAATCAGGCGTTTCTGCTCTGCGAGTTCTTTCACCAGTGGCTGGGTGAGCCTTTCGCCTTGCGGCGTCATCATCAGCACCTGCCCGGCAGGCTCAGCCATCGGTTGAATGGCTTCCACCGCACTGATGACCGGCTCCGGCATCAGAACCATCCCCGGACCACCGCCGAAGGGACGGTCATCCACCTGGCGATACTTCCCCGACGCCCAGTCGCGGAAGTCCCAGAGGTGAATACTGACCAGGCTGTTATCAATCGCCCGTTTCAGGATGCTCTGGGTCAGATAGCCCGAGAAGATGCCAGGGAAGAGAGTCAACACGTCGAAACGCATGTGAATCACCTGTCCCCGTGTGCTATCGTACTCCGTCGTGAAAACACGCCGGAGTGCGGCACGGTACTAAGCTGTACCCTTGTTCGGATCGAGAGGCTTGTGACCGGAGATCGTCTCGGTCTTGGCCTGATCTTCGAACTTCTTCATGAACTTATCAATGATGTTCTGAGCCCGTTCCGTTGGCTTGGCTCCGACGCTGAGCCAGTACTTGATACGTTCCGGATTCAGGGTAACGGTCTTGTCGTTATCCTTCACGTGAGGATCGTAAGTCCCTAATTCTTCAATGAATCGGCCATCGTTCGGCTGACGTTTATCCATAGCACACATGCGGAAGAAGTGCCGATGCTTTCGGCCCTGTACCCGCAAACGAATCACAACCACGACGTAACTCCTTCACACGCTAGGTGTTATGTGCAACT
>CAYPJB010000396.1:0-4394 GCA_964410845.1 uncultured Bacteroidales bacterium
TCAACCACACTGTCCTACAAGTGTACAGGGCGTTGAATCTCTGAAGGGCAATAGACCAAAGACAATCAGGTAAGGGAAGCGTCGAAGTCGGAAATAATGTGTCCCTCGAAAATACCTGGGCCATCTTTCTGGAGAAGCCTGTATTTTTGATTCAACTCGCAGCAACTCGTCCACGAATCGAGCAGCTACTCCCACACTCCGCTGAGCATACCAATGGGTCGCTTGCTGAACTTCAAGCTGAGCGCGGGGATGATACGCGATTGCCATCAATGATGTTCCGTAAATTCTGGTGTACTACTTCTGACGGAATGCATTGCAATGTACCGTTCTCCAATTCTTGAATGCGCTCTGCAATTTCAGCGTCCCAGGCAGCGTGGATATCGACATCGGCGTCCAGGCTCTGGATGAGTTGATCAGCTAATTCCGCACGCTCCTCATCCGTCCAGCTTTGACATTCTTCCCAGCATTTTGTGACGCGTTGTGTCATAACCACATCCTCTCGACCTGCTGATATTCTACCACTGTGCAATCTTCCCTAGCAAGTATACCACGACGTTGTGAAACAGAATCTGTTGCGTTTATTTCCCTTCATTCTGCATCTGCTGCTGCATCTTGAGGGTGTTCATCGTCTCAGCGTGTCGATTCTTGACCATGGTAGCCAGATCGATGGGTACCGGTTTGTATTGGAGTTCGGCTTCGGTGGGTTTGAAGATTTTGGCATCCAGTGAGGTCGGGAAAGTCAGGCTGGTGATTTCGAAGCTGGCGAGGAGCACGTCGGGGCCCTTGCGTTCGGTGATGCCCAGCAGTTCGATGCGGAGCGGGTGACCGGTGCTGGCATCGAAGTAGATTTTGGCAGAGCGGGGCACGTGGAAGAAATAGAGTCTCTCATTCCAGAGGTAGCGGTAGTCCTGCGCTTTCGGATCGCTCGATTTCTTGACGGGAGCAATGGCGTCGACAGTCGCCGGTGTCCACTGTCCTTCGATCATCTTCACAGCCAGCTTGGGTTTCCCGGGCAGGTCCAGCGTGGTGTTGACCGGGGCGGTGAAGTACATCCGCCTGGAGAGATCCTTGAACTGGGCGGCGATGCCTTCGAAGCCGTGAAAGCCCTGCTGTTGCTTTTCGACATCTTCCTTGGCAACGCGTTCCGCTTCGTTGCTGGCCAGGCTATCGAGTGTGGCTTGTAAATCTTTCATGCTGTAGGTGAGCAGCTGATTGGTATCCGGCAGCTTTTCCAGACGATAAAAGGTTTCACCATCGCAAATATGTTTGAGCGTTGCCTGCCGTTTTACCTGTTGATACTGCAGTTCCACATACGCACGCTTGCCGGAGGCCGTGACGGAGCGGCCCGTCACGGTGACGGGTTGGGAACGACTAATGATGGTTTGAACGAATCGGACATCGACGCCTTCAGGCTTGGTGAGCAGCTTAATGGCCTGATCGAGCAGGGCTTGCGCTGTAGGGTTGGTGCTGGTGATGCCCGGGGTGGCCGTGGAAGGTGGCGTGGGGGGTTGCGCAACTACCCCAGTTTGCCGGGTCAGGCTGATGGCAATGAGGAACAAGGTAAAGTATGACGGTCGCATCAGATTTTTCCGCAGGAATCATTGCAAGAAGTGTGCTGGAAGTGCCGAGTATACAGAAGACGAGACGCAGGAACAAGCGCGCAACCCGGGGGGGACGCGTGTTCGGCTACCAAGAGCTGTCCCGGCTGCTGGTAGCCAGCTGATACTGCGAAAGGTTTACGGGACAGTCCGCCAGGGGGAGCAGCCTTGGCAGGGGGAGACGAATGAAACGACGAGTCGCCGGTTTCCTTCTGGCAGTTGCCGCCACCAGTAGCGGTTGCATGACCAATGATGGGTTTACCCATCAGCAGCAGCAAATGGGCATGCAGAACGGGGCCATGCGATTGGCATCGAGCGAGCATGGACCAGTCAACGCCTTTAACACCCCGATGATGCCTCAAGCAGCCATGGGTGGTATGAATCACATGGGCGCGCAGTCGCCTATCATGCAGGTCGGCTATGCCGGCGGCGAAGCAGGAATTCTGCAAGCAGGTGGCTGTGCCAACGGCGCCTGCGGCCTGCCTGGTGCCCCACCTATGGGTGGAATGGGCATGGGCGGTATGGGTGGCGATCCTGGTTGCTACACCACAGGTGGCCGCGTGAACAGCTTCGGCCACTTGCCGAACGGGCCTGACGCCAACCTTTCCGCTCAGCGTACCCAGGTGAAATTCTCCGGCCCGGTCAACGCCAAAGTCGGCTGGTATGTCCAGGGTCCTGATGGCAAGCCTGTCTTGTCCGCTGGCCAGATCACCATGCCCGGTCGCTACAACTTCGCTCAGGCTGCTATCTACAGTCTGAAGATCAGCGATATCCAGGGTCGTCCTGGTGTTGAGCTCTACCCCACTATCGAAGTGGTGCCGACCAACGCCAAGACCGATGCATACCTTTCACACAATGCTGTGCCTGTGGAATTCACCGACGAAGACCTCGGCCAGGTGCGTGAAGGCAACTACATCACCAAGGTTATCTACCTGCCTGATGCTCAGTACCAGAGTCTGGCCGGTGGCATCGAAGAGCTCTCTTCGACACGCCTCGAACCTGGTGTTGACCCGATCGCTGAAGCTATGCGTCGTGGGCATATCCTGCTCGTGATCCGAGTCGGTAACATCAGCCGCGAACTGCCTAACTCACCACCACTGAATGCTCCCGGTATGGGTGCCCCGGTGCCGATGGGTCCTGGTGGCGGTGGACAACCTGCTGCTATGCCGATGCCTGGCCCAGGTGGCCCTGGTCCAGTAGCTCCTGCAGGCTTCATGATGCCTCAGCAGGGTGGTATGCCCGGCATGCCCATGATGCCTCCCGGTGCCCGGGCTCCCAAGGCTGCTTTCCCTCTGACTTCGATCTCTGCTCCTCGTGGGCTGAGCTTCGACAGTGAAGATGGTGGCCAGCCAGCCTTCCGCGAACGTCCCGGCATGCTCGACAAGGCTATCTGGGGTCGATAAGTCAATCGTCGGTGATGAGGTTGGGGGCTGGCAGCTGTCGTTCGACACGCTTTCAGGTCTCAACCTCTGTTCTTTTAGTTAGTCCCGGACTGATTTGTCTCAGCACTCAAGACTCAGGACTAAGAGAGTCATGCGAAGAATCACACAGCTGCTATCCCTGCTCTGTCTTGGTCTCTGCACGCTGGTGCAGGCACAAGGGCCGAACATTGGCTTCATACCGCCTCCCGGCAAGTTGCATGTTCGCCTGATGGGTGATGCCAGTGCCCGGGTCAGCTACCTGGCTGCTCCGAACACGTGGAAGACCAGTAATCTGCCTTGTGATTTGACTTTGCAGCCTGGTGCTCGCTATCTGTTCAAGGTCGAAAATCTTCCCAACTGCCAGGGTCTGGTTTTCTATCCCACGCTGGAAGTACTGGATGTCCTGTACCTGCCCCCCAAGCTCAAAGCTTCGGATCATCCCGCACCCATCTATCTGACGGAGCAGGATGGCTTGTCTGCTGTTCGTGGTGCGATGATCACCAAGATAGTGACGCTGGAAGATCCCGAAAGCCCTTTCGTGGGTATTGCTGGCAACATCAACGGTGGCGATGCGGAGCCGTTGGCTGGCTTGGATGTCATGTCGTTCGCCAAAGAAGTGGGCCGACCAGTCGCCATTCTTCGTTGGGGTAACAAGGAACCGACTGCAGACGATCTCGCCGGCCGTTCCATGAGCATGGGCGGACCTGTCTGTGGTCCGGTGGTACCGATCAAGCCCTTCAAGCTGGGTGAAGAGTGCCTGCGTGATGGTGGTGATTTCCACAAGCCAGCTCACTTTGCCAACGGCAAGCTCAAAGGCCTGGATCCATCGGATACCGTGATGACCTATGTAGATCGCTCTGGCAAGAAGATCATTCTGCCCTCGAACCCGGTCTGCCTGTGTGTGCCACGCTTTGTCAACATCCGCAATGTCACCACGGTGGAAGGCTTCAACCTGAACGAAGCAGCCAACCGGGTTGCACTCGCCGAGCAGGGCCTGCTCGTGGCCAAGCGTGATCTGGCCATGCCTGCCAAACAACTTGAAGAAGGTATCATCCTGAAGCTGCGACAAAAGGCACAGGCCGATGTCAGCCTCGATCGCATAGTGGAATACACCAGGGTCGAAGGGGTCAAAATCATCGGTCGCCTGGAAAAAGCCAAGGAGACCGTGGGTACCGAAACGGACGAGAAGTGCTGCCCCGAACCGCTGGAAGTCTGCAAGTCTGTTTCGACAGACAAGGCGCAGATTGGGGATATAGTCACCTTCACGATCAAGTACGCCAACAAGAGCTGTGAAGACATTCACGATGTTGCCATCTCCGATAGCCTGGCTTCCCGGTTCGAGTATGTTCCGGGTACCGCCAAGTCGAGTCGAGAA
>CAYPJB010000397.1:0-4391 GCA_964410845.1 uncultured Bacteroidales bacterium
GCACTAATTAGGCAGCCAAAGCGAACTGCGTTTCTGCAGTTAGTTTTTGGTCAGCTATTTACGTGGCCAACTGACCAACCACGACACGCCAGCAAAACAACTGATTACCCGGTCGAAACCTTTTCGCCCCCGGCTTTCAGACTACTTCATTATTCGCGTTCACCAGCAATAGACAAGGGGGATAATCTCGTTCCCAGCCGGAGGCTGGGAACGAGTGGGGTTATGGTTTCACTGCACCCTTGCTGGCACGCTGCTTGACGGTGCCGCTGCCTTGGATCTTCTTGGTTACCTCGGGGCTGCCGACGAATTCGACTGCTCCGCTACCTTGGATAGTCACGTTGAGTGATTCCGAAGCATTGACGATGGCGGTGCCACTGCCAGGAATGCTGATGCTCACTTTGCCAGCTTGCAGGTCTTCAGCTTGAACATAGCCCGAGCCTTGAATGCTATATCTGACCTTGTCTGATTTGCCTTGCAAATGGACCGTTCCTGATCCGTTGATCGTGACAACACAGGAGTCACCATCAAGATTAACGACATTGAACTTGCCAGCGCCATCGATCTGGAGATTGGCAAGCTCTTTGACTTCCATCGTGTAACTGATGTTCTTGCTGGGCTTCATGTTGACCTGCTTGGCATTCTTCAGCACCAGCTTGCCATCTTCCACTTCGGTAAGGAGCAGGGGCAGCAGGTTGTCGTCAGTGGTGACAGTGAGCTTTTCCTTGCCGGTCTGCTTGATGGTCACCGAGCCGGCATTCTGAAGCAGGACACTACGGAAACCGGACACATCACGAGTTTCAGTCTTGATAGTGCCGGAACCTGTGATCGTTTCCTGGTTATTCTGTGACCTCTTGGGAATACTATCGTTGTTGCCATCGGTAGCCTTTGTGGTGTTGACTGTTCCCTGTTGTTGACCACTGCGCGGCGATTGAGCATTGGGTTTAGTGTTCTGACCAGAAGTGGAATTCACCGAACCCCTCTTACTCTGACCAACAGTGTTGGCCTGATTCTGATCATCGTCAGCCAGCGGGGCAACGATGGAATGTGGTTCAGCAGCGCCGACATTGCCGAGAAACCAGCAGCCATACCCCAGGCAGCCGATACCGACAGCGACGAGGGCGAACAACTTGCACTTCGTGTAAAACATGGATTGCATAGCTCCGTGTGAAAGGGATGCCACCTGCGGGGCGACCGCAACAGTGGCAGGGTGCTCAAGCAGTTGCATGCCGAGCCGGGTGGTTTGATCCACCAGCGATTCAGGCAATGCAGCGCTCGCTGAGCTTTCGAGCGCGAACCAGGAGCCTAGCACGGCAAGACCAAGCAACCCACGCTTCCCAAGCCTCTGGGCCAAACGCTTGCGGGCGCTGGCCAATCGGCTGGAGAGCGTACCTTCCGCCACGCACAGGAGTTCAGCTGCTTCCTTCCGACTCCGCCCTTCCAGTTCACAAAGAACCACGGGACGACGATAGATCTCGGGAAGCTTCTGTATTTCCTGATCCAGGTAGGGCAGCCAATCATTCGATTCGGTGTCTTCCACCGGAGGTGCCTCCACTAGTGGCTTCTCTCGTTGCTGATGACGACTACGCTGCTGACGAGCCGCCAGGGCACATCGGCAGGCAACACCATGCAACCAGGGCCCAAGCATATTGGGTGGTTGAATGGCGCTTGCCCGTCGTACCAGCACCATGAAGGTAGCCTGGAACGCATCGTCAGCCTCAGGTGTACGACCGACGATTCGCTGGCAGGCTCGCAGTACCATCGGGCCATGCCGCTGCACAATACTAGCGAAGGCAGATTCATCATGCCGAAGGATGAAACGGCGAAGCAGCGCTGCATCGTTCGTTTCCGCCAGGTGATGTTCTGCTGATCCGCTGGGTACCATGCTGCAGTCAGCCGGTGATTGCTCCAGATACCGGGTGGAAGCTGGGGCAGGGGGTGTAGCAGTCAGTGTCATGCGAGACTCCTACAGGTACTTGGGGCGAACCGGGGCAGCGCGTCGCACTATTTTGCAAGATGGGTATTATTCGTCAGGATGAGTGTGCCATTGTGGTGGGGTAGGCAAGTTGCTGATTTGCTTGATGGGCGATGTTTTTAAGCCGCTGTACTTCATCCCAGCCCAAGCGAACGATGGGGAAAACGGTCTTGTTGTGCCAGAGGGGTTCGTCCAGATTGACCCATTGGCGACACATTTCTCCATCAGGGGTGCCTGGAATGGGGGAGAACTCGGCCAGCATGGAACGGATGCCCGTATCTCGAGCAAAGTAAATCGATGCTTCGACATCCTGCAGATCAGATTGCGGATGCCCCATGATGAGATAAGCAGTGATGTAACGACGATCCGCGCCGGCTGCCACCAACCGCTCTACAGCTCGTACCAGTTCATGGGAATAGACTTTGCGGTCCGTATGGCGATGCCATTCATAGGCACTGCTTTCAAAGCCAAGGTGAAAGGTCTTGAACCCGGCAGCGACCATCAATTCAGCTAACTCCTCCGTAATAAAACGTGCGTTGAGAGCATTGGGGGTATGGAAGTTAACCTGATAGCGTTGTTCCATCACATGCTTCAAAAATGGAACCAAGATGCGTTCAGGCTGGTAGAGCAGGGCATCGTCATAGAAGGCCACATTGGTGACACCTTGCCTGACCAGCATCTCCAATTCTCGATAAGAGCGATCAAGCGGATGACTGTAAAACCGGGGATCGACCTTGGGAACAGAGCAGTAGCTGCACCGAAACGGGCAGCCTTGAGCGAGTTTCAGGATGGCCACTTGGAGTTGGGGATAACCTTCCCAGAAGGGCAGGGCATCGACAACGGGAGTGATATTAAGAAACTGCCAGAGTGGGGCAAGGTTACTCCCCTGGATGACCAGATCGATGCCGAGTGACACTGCGTGTTGAGTGCAGAGTGTGGCATAGACGCCACCCAGGATGGTTTTCGCTTGTGGAGAGAACGTGCGAATATCGTCCAGCACCTCCTGGATGCCAGGATACCAATACGTCATGACGGATTGGATCAGGATAGCATCGAAGGGACCGTGCTGCTGAAGATAGTTCTGAAAGAGTTGGCGTGGCAGGCCAAAGCGATGATAATGGCGGGGGATTTCTCGAAAGACGCTTGGTTTCTCAATCTCTGTAGAGGGGAAGTTACCTCGCTGCCAGCTATCACGACGGAGTTGCAGCCTCTGAGTAAAAGGATGTTCGCGGTCGAGGTAATCAAACAACTGGAGTTCAGCAGAGTGACGAAGTGCCCCTGCTACTCTGAACATGCCAAAAGGCTTCAGCCAGAAATCGTAGGCGGCAAAGTCGTAGATCGGCGGATTGACAAGGAGGATACGCATTAATGACGAGGATAGCAGAAGTAACAGGCTCGTCTATTGTTTAGCAGGATTGGCCTTCAAATAGAGGTATGCCAAGCGAATGGCTGTGACTGGTTTGATTGGCATACCTGTATACCTGGTTGTTAAGCAGGAACTGACGATGTAGTGCCAGCTTGTTAAAAACGGATCATGGCGAGCGAACCAGGCAGATTGCGACAAGAGACTATGGCACTGTGCCAGGTTTTGGATATTAGTTGTGGAAGATTGCTGCTGATAAAGAGTATGGAAATAGTGCTCTGCTTCTAACAGCGTTTGATGAGCCAGCTTGTAATCGCAGATCATGAATTGTATGAAACCCAATCGGAGACGGGTGTTGGCCAGTTCTCGATCCACTGATTTCCTGGTTGTTGAGGAATTCTGTTGATAGTGATAGAGTGCCTGCTGAAATAGCTCGAGTGCCTGGTCATACTTTTTTAGTTCAAGCATGTCGCAGCCTGCGTTGTAATAATACTCTGCCAATTTCAATGAACTGGGTGTCTTCGAGCTGAGCAGATGGTGGATAGCCTGGGTGGTCGCAGTGCAGGCAGGCTGCCAAAGGTTCTGTGATCGGTAGAGTAGAGCCAGCTTGACGTAGTTGTTTTCGAGGTGTTGCAACTGATCCGTAGCAGAGGAATTCGCTGTAAGTGCTGCCTTACGTGTTGTAAGCAGTTTTGCTAGCAGTTTGATGGCTTGCTCGGTCTTACGCTCGGTCTCAAAGTTGTTTGCATGCCACTGCAATCGGGTGATCCAGAGATCCTGGAATTGCTTGTCAGATGGATTGGCATTCAGGTATTGCTCGTGCAGTGTGATTCCAGTCATGACTGTGGATTCTGCTTCTGATGACTTTTTCAATATTCGATAAACCCAGGCTAACTTGAAGTGGTTGTTCACCAGCTCCTGATGGTTGATATTGTGCTGAGGGAATTTCCTGTAACAGTCCAGTCGAACCTTAATGGTTTCGTTCAGCAACTCTGCTTCTTCGGAGAAACGTTTCTGTTCTTCAAGCAAGTTGCACAAAGTGATGCGATCCCACGC
>CAYPJB010000398.1:0-4369 GCA_964410845.1 uncultured Bacteroidales bacterium
TGGTAATCGAAGTGCATCACTTCCTGTGCCTCATGCATCCATTGTGGCAGATGGTGCTGCAGCATTTTCAGCGATTCAGCCGGCCCTTTGCCTCCGTAGAACAGTCCCCTGGGATATTCATACTGCCCAACTGGCAGGCTGCATTGCAGTGCTGCCTTGGTATGTCGCATGATCAGCCACCAGGCCTGCAGGTAGAAGCTTTCGACGCGTCGCCGTCGATGCGGATCAAACGCGTTGTAGACGTGATGATACAGCGGATGTGCCCCGCTGTACTCCTCATTCGGCAGCAAGCCATTGCGATTCAGGTCGATGTTGTCTTCATTGGTCCGCCTCACCCAGGCGTAGCCGTAGGGGTTAAGAGCATGTAGCAGAATGATACCCACATCATCGGCAGGCTCCTGCTGTGTCAGTTGATCGAGCAGTCGTAGGGCAACCGCCGATCCAAACGGCGCCTCGCTGCCATGCAGCCCGGTGGTCACCAGCAGCCAGCGACGAGCATGGGCATTTCCCCAGCGTGCAGCATCGATCGCCAGGGTTTCCCCCTGCGGACCACGTGCTGCAATCTCCCAGGAAGTCAACTGGCAGCCTGCCGCATCGGCGCTGGCCTGAAATCGCTCGCGTGCTTCCCGATAACTGCTCGGGAAATAACTCGCGGCTGCGGTCGATATAGGAGTTCGCGATGTAGAAAGCAGAAACGACATGATCATTGATCATCATTGACATGATGCTGTCACTTCATCCAGCATGAAGTATCGGCAGAACAATGTCAAGCGAAGTTCTTTTGCTTACCTCATAGATTCACCAACTCTGCCGTACATTAGTTACACCGCATCCGAAGCAGGCAACGATGAATAAGAATGGAATTCAGACATGTACGCAGAGTGGTCGTCCTTACTGGTTCGTGGCACTGCCTGGCTCAGCTTCGCGTTCTACATCGCCACGCTGTACGGCTGGCTTCGCTGGCAGTCCACAGCAATCAAGCATCAGCGGTTACGCTGGCTCTGGTCGCTGGGCTGCACCGTCTTCATGATCCATGTAGCCTGTGCCTTTCACCTGGTGCATCACTGGTCGCACCAGGCTGCCTGGGAAGCCACCCGATTGCAAGGCGGCTATGGCGATGGCGTCTATCTCAATTACCTGGTACTGATCGTCTGGCTGGCAGATGTCGCCTGGTGGTGGCTGGCACCCTATTCCTATCTGCAGAGGGCACGCTGGATACATGGCAGCATCCAGGGATTTCTTGGTTTCATGTGGTTCAATGCTGCAGTCGTCTTCGCGCATGATGAGCTCGCAGCGCTCGGCATTGTCGGCTTCACGCTGCTCGCCATCGCTATGCTGCAGAGGTATCGTCAGCTTCGAAAGGCCAACACACCGGCTTAAACCAGCCAACCGCCTGTCACCGGTATCACCTGGCCCGTAATGTAGCTGCTCTCTTCCGCAGCCAGGAAGAGCACGGTATTGGCAATGTCGCTGGGCTGTCCCAGACGCCCTACTGGAATCTGCTTCTCGTACTCAGCCAGCATCTCCGGCTTGATGGTGGCAATCATCGCAGTCTGCACCACGCCGGGGGCGACGGCATTCACCGTGATCTTCCGCTTGGAGAGTTCCTTGGCCAGCACCTTGGTCATGGCTATGACGCCTGCCTTGGCTGCAGAGTAATTTGCCTGTCCATGAATGCCGATGATGCCTGCGACAGAAGAGATGTTAACGATTCGCCCACCATCACGCAGGATGTCAGCACCGAGCTTGTTGCAGTGGAAGACGCCGGTAAGATTGGTGTTGATCACAGCCTGCCAGTCGTCGCTGGTCATTTTCTTGATGCTGCGATCGCGGATGACACCTGCGTTGTTAACGAGGATATCAAGCCCCCCTGCCTTGGTCTGCACCTGCTTCATCAGCTCAGCTACCGAGTCGAAGTTGCTGACATCGGCGCTGAAGACATGGACTGCTGCTGCCCCCAGGGCCTTCAGTTTCTCTACGGTCTCGGCAGCATCTTTGGCATTCTGGCCTTCAGCGTCGGCGAAGTAGTTGACGATACACGTTGCCTTGGCCTGGGCAAATGCTTCCAGAATACTGGCGCCGATGCCCCGTGAGCTGCCAGTAACGAGAACGACCTTGCCTGTGTAATCGTAACGAATGTTCATGATGTTTTGAGAGGAGAGAGGGAATGGAAAAAGCCTGACGTGGTGCTCCACGTCAGGCCATTCTATGAGTTGATGTTGCGAGAGCGAATCGCTTACTTCAGCTTCATCGTCATGGTCTGGGTCATGTTGGCCATGCCAATGCCACCCATGTCCATTTCGTTCACTGTTTTCACACTGATCTCGTGTACGCGGCCCTTGTTGTTATCGAAGAGGGCGGTTCCGCTGGCTTCCTTCGTGGTCAGCTTCATCTGGATCGGTGCATTGGGATCGCCTTCGAACTTCATGTCCATCTTCATGTCGATCTTGTCGAACTCACCCGACTTGCCAGCATAGGTGTACTTGGTGGTGCTTTTCATGGTGCCGATAGGCCCCATTTTCATGTCCATGTTTTGATCCCAGGAGGTGCTGCCTGACGTAGGGGCTTCCTTGGGGAGCAGCAAGCCAGCCTGGTTAAACATGTTCTTGAACTGATCTTCCGAGAACATGTTGCCACCCGGCCCTGCAGCGCCACCGATGTTCTTCATCTCTTCCACGAGCTTGTCAGGCATCTTGACATCGCTGACCTGACCACGGTTGCTCATCGTCATCTTGATATCGCCATCGGTCATGGCTTTCAGGATACCAGCCATCGCTGCCAGGGGGCCTTCGGGTTCCTTGTCGCTCTTGGAATCGAATTCCATCACGCCCAGAGGCCCGCCTTCCATCTTCATCTTCACGCGTTCGATCTTCTGCTTGATCTTGGCGTTACCCGTGGCGGTATCCACGCTATCCACCGTTTGTGTCATATCGAATGACATGTTGATCTTGATTTCGAACTCCTGCCCCATGGCAGACATCTTCATGATCTGGTTTTGATCCATGGTGTAGGCATTCTTGCCACCTGCCTGGAACTTGTAGCGAAGCTCTTGTGCCTGGCACACAACAGGAACCAGCAGAGCAACGCTGAGCGCGAGACTCATGGTGCGATGGCTGCGACGCATGCGGAAAACTCCGAAGGGGAAAGCGGGATATGCTTAAGTAGAATATGAGAAACCACCTGAAAATAAAGCTCTATCACCAACTTATCACACTGCTAATTGAGTGTCGGGTCACGCGGCTGAATGCGAATTCCCAAGGTGCGTTGCAGGCTCTGCAGACTTTGCAGTTCTTCCATGCAGGCGTCCCACAACAGCTTGTCTTCCGTCCAGAAGAGATGCTCTTCGCGGGCAGGCATCACCAGCCAGGAATCTTCATCGAGTTCGTTTTCGAGTTGTCCGGGACCCCAGCCTGCGTAGTTGAGCAGAAAGAACGTCGGCTCCTGCTGTTTACGGATAAGCTGCTGAATATGCTCCGGAACCAGCGCCCCATAAACGCCGGGCATCACTTCGATGTCTGCCAGTTCCTTGATAGTATGAGCAGCAGCCAGTGGACCGGATACCGGACCACCAATATTAAGGGGCTTTTCCCATGCCGAGGGAAATTGAAAAACCTTGTCACAGATGTGAGCGATGGTGATAGGTGAAGGGCGGTTGAGGATTACCCCAGCCGCCCCTTCTTCGGAATGGTCAAATATCAGCACAACAGATTTGGCGAAGTTGGGGTCCTCCAACGTCGTCGACGCCAGCAGCAAGTGACCTTTCAGCGACTTCATTCCGAACCCTTTGGCACTCCTTCTATTGTAGCAGCCAACTGCTTCAGCAGCAGAAGTGCAGCGGATCGATCCATCACCTGTTCATTGAGTTGGGCATCACGAATAGCACTCAGCAGCGTTTTGTAGGCAGGTCCCTTTGGCACTCCGAGTGCTGCCACATCCTCTCCCGTTACCAGGACACTTGGTTCGAGGTCAGCAGTTTTCCAAACACTCAACTTCTCCCGACAATAGTCGAGGCCAGCACGATTCCAGCCCCAGGCGGTGCAGGCAGCATCCAGCAGGGTCAGCAGGTCGTCTCGATCGGCGTGGGCCAGTATCGGTTTCAAGGCAGACCAGGGCAATTGTTCTGCCTGTCGAAGGGAAGCCAATCCTTCAACGAGGTACACCAGTTGATCAATCTCCGCCAGCGATAGACGAAAGCTTCTTCCGTAGTTCGCCTGCACCTCTTGTCGGAGCCAGGCCGCGGTGTCCATCTGCGAGGAATGTATTCAGCGCTGCTCGCTGTCCCTGGCCAAGAACAAAGCGCAGAGTTCCCCCGCGTCAGCCTCCCCCCTCCCGCTGGTGATCCCGAAGCCCACGGATATCAAAGCCCAGC
>CAYPJB010000399.1:0-4362 GCA_964410845.1 uncultured Bacteroidales bacterium
AGCTTCGGCGAACGAAGTTCCTTGCCACCACTGGGTGCAGGAGTGATCGCAGGGACATCGGCGAGAGGCAACCAACCCGCCTGATAATAGAGCGATTCGACCCCTGCCTGGAGCAAGAGCTTCTCTTCAGTATCTTTGGATTGAAGCTGGCCAAGGAGTGTCAACAGTTCCGCTTCGCCCTCCATGGGAAGGACGTTCAGCTTGGCCGTACCAACCAGGGCGACTTTGTGGTAGGCTTTCATACCGGGAGTCGATACCTCCCTTGCAGAAAGAGCCCCAGTAGCCGCAACTTCTGTCCCGACCATTCACCGACAAGGTCGAATGGCTCTCCACCACTCTGGGCAAAGAGTTTCCAGGCATCCATCTCCACCATCGGCAGCGCGGCACCGGCACTGTCGCGTATGAACCATCGATCACGATGACGTACCAGTGTCATCTGCTGCAGGACAGCACCGAAGGCATGGAGCCAGGGTTGACGAGCCAGTTGCTGAGCAACCGTAGTAAGCCAGGCTTCGATGCTGGCATGGCCGGGAAAGCTGGTGGCGATCGGCGTTACCGGTTCAACTCGCTGGGTGAACTGGGCCCGCTGCGCACCTGCACCAGGGTAGAAGACCATCGTTCCCTTCTGTTGGGTGCCCGGGGTGAGGGGCACCGGGAATGCTCCGCTGCCCACGACGAACTGCAGCACCAATGCCAACCGCTTCGAGTGACGCCCCAGGCACCAGGTACGCTGAGCCTTGAGCCTGTCTTCTTCCTCAACCCATTGGCCCAGAATGAGCCACTCGTCTTCCACTTTCTCGCCAGTCTTCTCCAGTTCATCGGAAGTTACTGTCCAGCCGATCCATTGTTTCAGATCGCTGGCAAGGTCGCTGGGCAACTGGTCGATACGCTGATAGGCAAGGATGGCAAGCTTGATTCGCCCCAGTTCTCCAAGCAACTGCGTTGGCCATTCGGGGGTACTGCCTGGTAGTTCACCGAGCCGACGCAATCTTGCTGCCAGCCCCGGTGCCTGCGCATCGACAAGCCGTCTTGCCTGCTCTTCCCACGGCTCACTGCCTTTGGATTCCAGGCCAGCCAATCCGCCTCGCACGAGATCTCGCAGCCAGACATCGAGCCGATCGAGGCCCGCGTTCACTCGATCATGCCGCTGTTCCGCTCGTCTGGCCTGGGCCTTCTCATCAACCGGCTTTGGTGGTTCGTTTGCCTTGGCTTCCTTCTTTGCAGCTGTCGCCTGCCGCTTGGCCAGCCACATACTGACCCACTCCGGCTCGGCGTCGGTCTTGAAGGAAGTCGCGTTGCTGGCGTAGCAGAAGAGGATGCCAAGCACATGCTTGCAGGGAAACTTGCGACTGGGACAGTTACAGTGGTAGCCCCAGTTGCTCGCATCCACTTTCACCTGGTAAAGAGCACTTCCCTGACATTCCCCCCACAGTGCCAGCGCACTCTGTCCGAGGCTCTTCCAATGCCGGGCAGCTTCCAGCTTCTTGCCGGTGCTTACGCTGGCCGCATCGGGGGCCATCTGTTCCACTTGTTCGTGACTGAGCGCCATCGTTACTTCTTGAGGGTTTCCAGATACGCCAGCAGATGCTGCAACTCTTCGGACGACAGCGTTTGATCGAGCCCGGCAGGCATCGTCGAAACCGTGGAGGCAGACATTTCCTCAATCTCGCTGCGAAGTACCTTCTGCTCCTGCCGCTGGCTGTTTGTCAGCACCAGGGCATCGGCAGATTCGCGGGTCAGCACGCCGGTGAGGGTGGTGCCCGATTTGTTGACGACGACCATTGTTTCGTAGCCACGCGCCAGTGAAGCATTCGGGTAAAGGATGGATTCGAGCAGATCAGCTCGGGTACGAATCGCCCCGATGGTGGATAGATTGGGACCAATGAGCCCGCCATCATTCCCTACCCGATGACAGGTGGAGCAGACCGCCTTGGTACCGAAGAAAAGTTCACGACCTTTCTTGGCATCGCCACCAGTGAGGATGGGCTTGAGCTGTTCAAGCCGTGCTTTCTGGGCAGCCAGGTCGGGGCGGCCTTGCTGATACAACTGCTGCAGTTCCGAAGAAGCAGGCACCTTCTCGAACAACTTCTTCAATCGATCGAGTGGCACTGCTGGCAGCCCCGGCGATTTCATCAATACCGGGATGAGCAGTTGGCGATCAACCTCAGAGGACCTTTCCCAGGGTGCAAGCAGCATAGGCAGTTCCAATGGACCGCTCTGGCGAAGATCATCCTGTAGCTGATGTAATTGTTTTGGACTCAAACTGGCCACGCTGATGGCACGTGCAGCGCCCAGTCGCAGTGTCGGGTCACTACTGTTGCTTCGCAGTGGTGAACGCAACTTCTCGAAAAGTTGATCGGAAACAGGTTTGCCATCGCGCAGTGCCACACTGGCTGCAGTCAATCGCACGGCGAGGGGTCGGTCGGCAGATTCTGCCACAGTCCTCAGCAAGGCATCGTAGTCACGTTTCTGCGAAGTGCCTGCAACCAGGATGCCCTGAAGGAGCAGTTCATTGTCCATGTTCTTGTTGCTGAGGAACTGCTGCAACGGACCTGTCCAGATTGCAGGCCATTGCTTCAGATCCGCACTGTTCATTACTTCCAGTATCAGGTACCGAATGGTGCCCCGTTCTTCCGGGCACGCCAAGCGATCAGCGATGAGTTGCTGCATGCGAGGCTGCGCTGCCAGTGCGGTCAGCAGGTTCTTCAGCCCCTCCAGTCGAGGCAGATCCAATTGCTTGCGACTCAATTCGCGGTCCACGTAGTCGGCCAGGTCATTCACCCAAAGCGGATGCTTGGCCATCACTTCCATCGTTGTCTGTTGCAAACGTGCATCACTGGCTTGCAGCAATTGCGCCACGTGGTCCCACTGCAATGCATCACCAGGCATCTGGTCGAGAGCGATCAGTGCCCCGCGTTGCACCCGGGAGGAAGGGTGTTGCAAGCCTGTCAACGTAGAGGGGGCATGCTTCAGTTTGATCAGGGCGTGAATGAGTGCGTGCTCCAGGAACGGATCTTCCGCCTGGTTCAGTGCCTGCACCAGCGCTGGCACCGCTTCGATGTTCTGCAGACGGGCCAACGTACTGGCTGCTTCACGTCGCACACCGAGTTGGGCGTCGTCGAGTAGCGCCAGTACAGCTTCATATGCTGCTGTGTCACGATACTGACCAGCAAAACGAAGCGCGGTAATCTTGCAATCAACATCGGTATCGCCGAGCCCCAACCGTATCGCTTCCTGTACTGCAGGTTCGACCTTCGCACAGAGCGAACGTCCCAATCCCCAGAGAGCAGCCAAACGTTCCGGTGCTTTCTCGGCAGCCAACTGCTGTTTCAGCTCATCGAACGTCGGAGTCTTTATCGGCTTAGCCATGTAACTGCTGCGTGGCTGGCTGCTCTGGCGGATGCGGTAGATGCCCCCCTGAATCGTGGGTTTCTCAATGCCAGAGGTTGGGCAGCCATTGCGGAACCAGCCACCGGTATCGACAAGGAGAATGCTGCCATCGGGAGCGAGGATGAGCTGAGTTGGGTGAAAGTCGGGATGCTTGCACTTCAGAAATGGTTCTGACTTCATCACAAAACTGGCACCTTGCCGGTTGAAGCTCAAAGCAGTGATGCCGTGGGTATTAAACTCAGCAACGAGGTATTTACCTTGGTACTTGTCCCCCCATGCCTGACTCGTTTGCTGCACGATGCTAGAAACGGCCACCCAACCCATATCCCCCATGATGGGGAGATACTGGCCGGTCCAGGCAAGCTGCCGTACTGCTTTCAGATCATAGGGATAGATGGCCCCATCGATACCGAGCAGTACCCCATCGTGCCGTGGGTTGGACATGATGAGGTTGGTGATGACAAACGGTTCACCTGCTGCGGAGAACGCCACTTCCACCGGATTATCCATGCCCCCGGCGAAAAGCCTTTCGAACATCGTGCCATCGGGCTTGCAACGGTACAGTCCGGAAGCAGTGCCCTTGATTCGAGTGCCATCCCCCAGCGTAATGTCATGGCCATTGCGACCATCACAGAAGTAGAGCCAGCCATCGGGACCTAGTTGTGGACCATGCAAATCAGCGCCATTGCCTACCGAGCCAAACGAACCGAGCATGACAGTGCGATCATCGGCTATCCCATCATCGTTCTTGTCCACCAGCTTCCACAGTGATGGGAACGAAGTGGCATAGACCACACCCTGGTGCCACTGCACGCCACCGGGAAAAGTCATCTTGTCAGCAAACTGTGTCGCCTCATCGAAGATGCCGTCGTCATCCTTATCGTCAAGCCGTTTGATGCCGTTGGGTACTTCCTTCTCGAGTTGTTTGCCATTGCGGTTGATGCCTGCCATCTCGGTGACGTAGGCCCGGCC
>CAYPJB010000400.1:0-4337 GCA_964410845.1 uncultured Bacteroidales bacterium
GATTGGATAATGTTGACGAGAACAACAGGTTGAGGTTTCTCCTCCTTGCGTGCCAGATTTCGCAACGCATCGCTGCGGTACTCATCCTGAATGCCTGGGCGAGTGAGTAACTCTCTGCACACATCGACATTGCGATCCAGTTTGAGCAGTGCTGGTGTACCGGTGTTCTTGATCAGAAATCGTTCGCCGGTGCTAGTATGCATCACGAACTTATGCCCGTTGGCAAGGGCAGCCTTCCAGCGAGGCTCGAGGGTCTTCATCGTTTCCTGACAGACGAAGCTGATGTACTTATCGGTACCATGCTTTGATGCCAGAATGAGCAGTGGAATCTCGACAGCTTCGGGGGTATCGAAGAAGCTAGCAGCTCGGGCAACTTCGAGACGGACCTTCGGATCGGGGTCGTCTGCAAGCTGAAGCAGAGTACCGAATGCATCTTCGTAACGAGGATACCAATAACTCAGTACCCGCACTGCAGCCGCCCTGGCGTGGCCGGAATTCGACTGCAATACTTGTTTGAGCAATAACGGGTTCACCACGTTATGCTGCTGATGGAGCCAGAGTACTTGAAGTGATTCGGACGCACGATCACCGGGCTGCTTTTCGAGCCATTCGCGTGCAACCCGCAACACCTCATCGCTTGGTCGTCCCGCCAACTCAGTCTTTGCACGGTAGCGGACACGTTCTTCATCATGAGTCAGAAGCGAAATCAGTTTCTCCACAGGTTCGCCATCGATCTTCACTTGCGGCGAAAGTGGTCTGCCTTCGTAAGTCATGCGATAGACGCGGCCGTAGGTCTTGTTGCGATTGGGATCACGCAGGTTATGTTGCATGTGGCCGATGATGGGGTTATGCCAATCGCAGAAATAGATAGCTCCATCGGGGCCTATCTTGATGTCAGAAGGGCGGAAGTTGGGATCGCTGGAACTGAGCAGTCTGGTGTCTTCGGTTCCTTCGATGCTGGCACCGGCATCACGAAGTTTGTACATCAGGATGCCCTGGTAGCCAATCACATTCAGTACCAGCAGGTTGCCTTGCAGTTCATCAGGAAAGTGCTTGCTCGAGAGGATCTCCATCCCCGAGCAAGGCCGCGTCCACTGCTGATAGACTTGTGGCGGACGGGCATGCTTCTTCGGGTAATCCACACGACCACTGAAAAGAGCCCCATGGTAAGGGTTGGATCCTGTGCCATCCACTACGATATCGCGACCCCATCGATCCCAGACGTGACCATGAGGGTTAGCGAAGCCAAACGAAACATAGGTCTCGAACTTCTGGGTGCGAGGCTCATAACGGAACACGCCGGCGTTAGAGCATCGTACCGGAGCAGAGTAGGGGGTCTCGACCGACGTCTGATGGAACGTCCCTTCCTGGAAGTAGAGGGCACCACCTGGATCGAAGGTAAAGCTGTTCGACGTGTGATGGGTATCCGCTGAATCGATGCCTGTAATCAGTATCTCTTTGCTGTCATACTTGTCATCGCCATTGGTATCTTTGAGAAACACGATGTTGGGTGCCTGAGCAACGATCACACCACCGTTGTAGAACTCGAAGCCAGTGGGGTTGTGCAGATCACCTGCGAAGACGGTTCGTTTGTCAGCTTTGCCATCACCATCGGTGTCTTCGAAGATAAGCAGCTTATCGTTCATCGCCTCAGTGGGTTTCCAGTGCGGGTAGGTTTGCCAGGTTGCTACCCAGAGCCGGCCTTTGGTATCGAACTGCATCTGCACCGGGCTGACCAGTTCGGGGAAGGTCTTCTCGTCAGCGAAGAGGTTAACCTTGAACCCCTTGGCCACGGTCATGCTCTTTATCGCTTCCTCGCCACTCAGGAAGATGTGTGAGCCATTTGGCCCTTTGCCGGGCTTGTTGCTGATGACCGGAATGAACGGAGGCAGGTTGCTGTCGTCGATCTTGCTCTGCAGTTTCTGGGCGAGTTGCCAAACGAACTTGTCGCGGTTGGCAGTCATGACATCAAGAACTTCCATTTCCCGTTGAGCCACCTCGCGGTTAGTCTGGTTGTTCACGAACTTCAAATCAGCCCGACCGCCATAAATGGAGTAACCATCGGTGGTGCGGTAACGCTGGAACCAATGGAAATTTTTGTCATTTACCGCGGCACGAAGCTTCTCCAAGTATTCCGTCTCAGCAGCATTCGCCTTATCAAAGAGGTTGACATCGACAGCTTGGCCCACTTTTTGATCACCATGCTCATTGAGATGGACGCCATTGATGGTGAGCGGCTTGCTGGTTCCGTAAAGTGATTTGCTGATTTCGTAGAGATCGCAGAATGGAAGATGATGTGTCCTGGCTGCTTCGCGTAATGCGTCGGTGTAAAGTTTCAATCGAATGTTGTTCTGAGCACCATCAGGCAAATGGGGTGACTTCAGATTCTCGTGAGCCAGCGGTGCAAAGAGCACAAGCCTTGGTGCGGTTTTGCCATTGTACTTCTGGCTGAGAGTATGCTTGATGAAGGCTTCCAGATCGCTCTTGAACTTGGGTAGTCCTTCCGCACCTTCGAACGATTCGTTATAGCCGAAGAAGGCAAAGATCACATCAGCCTGGCACTTGGTGAGCCACTGGTCAGGCGAGCCGAAGCTGTCTGAACGCAAGCGGGTAGTGAGTGTATCCCCCGCGAAGCCCAGGTTGCGTACCGTGAGCCTGTGCTCTGGAAAGCGGCTATGCAGATACGTTTCGAACCATCCGTAGTGCTGCATCCGCTCAGCGGTACTGTTGCCGATAAGACAGACATGATCGCCTGGTTTCAGTTCAAGCTTATCTTGAGCTGGGGGCTGAGCATCAGCAGGCCAGAGAGTAAGTAGAACAACAATCAGTGAGGCCAGGATCGACAACGACTTCATATGCCATCTCAATCAGGGAGGGTTATGGAGGGATTCTCTTGCAGAATATTAGAGTACAGCATGTAGGGCTGCAGGTCGAGAAGGAAGTAAGTTGTGTTACGAATACAACACGAATGATGCACTTTGCCGAAACCTTGTGTTACAATCGCACAAAATTGAGGTCGAGGCGATGCCTGCATCTGTAACAACTCACATGACGATCCAGCAAACACACGACCATGCACAATCGTCAGCCATCATCTGTCGAGGTGATCCATTTGAGTTGGGCTACCAGCAGGGTGTCGCATTGCATTCGATGATTTCTCAAGCAAGACGGTCACTTTCTCAACTCGAGGCTTTCCGTCTGCAACAGCCGGCCTGGCTCCCCTATTTAGCCTACCGCTGGGTGGCAGAGCGAAAGGCGAAAGCCTTTCTGCACCAGGCACTTTCTCGTCATAACCCTGACATGCTGGCCCGGCTAACAGGTTTAGCCAAAGGGGCAGACCAAAGTCTGGCTACTATGTCTTTGTTCAATGCATTGGAACCGGTGCTTTCCTCAGTCGCAGGCTGTACTGCCTGCCCAGGTGCGTGTTCAGCGGTGGCTATTCGTGGACGACGCTCCAAGACTGGGGAAACGGTCATTGCCCATAATTTTGATTATTTGCCACTGGTTCAACCCTTTTATGTCATGCGGGACAGCAGGCCGGCCGGTCTGTTTCGTTCGATCGAATTCACCCTGGCTCCATTGGCTGGCGCTGTCGATGCGATGAATGAGAAGGGCTTATGTATCACCAACAATTACAGCTACACCATGGACGAACCTCGCGATCCTGCTCCACCCATTTCCATGTTGATTGCAGGAGCCATGGCACGCTGCAGCACCGTCGCCGATGCAGCTGAGTGGATCGCTTCCCAACCACGATTCGGCGGAGGCATCTTGATGTTGGCTGACGCTCAGGGTGACATCGCTTCTTTGGAACTTTCCAGCACCCGTGGTCATCTGCGTCGACCTGCTCCCGGTGAAGATCTTCTCTGTCATTCAAATGCATTTTCAGATCCAGGCATGATCAAGGTACAGTCGGACCAACAAGCAGTGTTTACCAATGCAGCTCCGCGGACACTACGGGGCAAACGCCTGCATGCCTCTGCTGAGCTACGAGACCAGCGATATAGGGAATTGCTTCAAAAGGAAGTACCATTAGACTCATATTCGCTGAATGCCATCATGGCAGATCATGGTTCGTCCGGTGAGCCTGGAGAATACACGCCCTGTGTTCACAGTGACTATTGGCACACCACTGCCTGCTTTCAGTTCTATCCCCAATCGCGACGAGTACTCTTCTCGTATAGCACCGCTTGCCAGGCACAGTTTCAGGAACTGGGTTTCTGATATCCAGCAAGGAACCAAGCCCCGAGAGATCGAGCCGTGGGGTGATATCCAGTCGAACAGCAAGGGTTTGGTCGCCGGCAACGGTAGAACTGAAGTCGAGTGCGCTGTTGAAC
>CAYPJB010000401.1:0-4330 GCA_964410845.1 uncultured Bacteroidales bacterium
AACAGAGCTCTTCCAGGAAACCACCTGTTCCTTACACTGTAATACTGCAGCGTGCCTGGCTGCCTGCGCCTGCATACTGAGAACGCATTGCTCCACTGCCAGCCAACCAGCACGTTCCTCCACCATCGCCACCATGTCTTCTGCTGGCTGCATGGCAGGAATGTATTTCTGGATTTCCCCGGCGCTCCATCGTTCAGCAGGCAATCCATGTTCCTTCACTGCCTGGCTGACGCCCTGGATGATTTCGCTACCGGGGGTACCGATGTTTGCACAGCGACAACGGTTCAAGAGCTTGTTGCCCGTCCTTTGTTCCAGTTCTTCCCAGCGGCGGAATGCTTCTTGCGCTAGTGGAACGTACGCTGGATGTTCGTAGTAGACCTCACGAATGATGCGGCTATAGCCATGTGAACTGCCGAGAGCGTGGCCGAAGTCGTATTGCTCCAGACCCAGCGTTCGCCAGCCTCGCTGGGCGCAAGCCCAGGTAACAGCAGACCCCATAGCCCCCAGACCAACAACGATCACATCGAATGACTGCATATCAACACCTCGCACGCACTTTACCGAATCTTCCTACTTTCACAATCTTGTTTCCTCGCTAACAAGGGAAGCTGGCATTATCGCTACCTTCGGCAAAAGTTCTCCGCTTTGCCATGCCGATAGACCCTGAGACACCCGATAGCATGTCTGGTGTCGATGCACTGAGTCCATGCACACAGGAGCTACGGCAATACAAGACGTAGGCTCGGGGCTTCCTATGAACGCATTCACGATATCCCAGCAGGTGCCCAGACACACTTCACCATTGAAGTGGCTGCAGCCTGTTTCGCTGGCCATCACGGGGGTCCTCGTTGCTGGAGTGATGTTGCCCGCCAGGGGCGACGAACCAGCTAGCAAACCCGCGGGATCGCGAATCGTTCAGCCACTGGTGCTGCAGGCCAGTTACTATCAGACCAACGTGCAGGACAATACGAAGAAGTCAGAAAGCAAGGAACCCGCCAAGCCAGCAGTTACTCCCGCCAAGACGCCAGTACCACTCGAACCGTTCAACGTGCCACAAGCTGGTGCAACTCCACCACAAGGTGGGGGCAACCTTCCGGAACCACCCAGGTTCCCGAACATCGATTCCAAGCTGCCAAATGTTCCGCCCAAGACTGAAACACAAGAGAAGAAACCTACCGATATCTTTGCTCCGCGTACCCGGCTGAATCTGCTCGATTCTGCCATCGGCTCCACACCAAAGCCTGACGAGAAGACACTCGACAAGTACCGCAACCTGGTGGAAAGCATCGACGATCCGGACAACACGCTGGAACTGGTCATCGGCCGCCCCCGTATCCTGCAACTCAAGCAGGCTCCGGTGAAGTACCAGGCTGTTGATCCCAGCGTTGCGGACATCGAACTGATCAAAGAGAGCAAGGACAGGGCTTTCTTCGTGCTCGGCAAGCAGGCGGGCACGACAGTGATCGCCCTCTTCTTTACCGATCCAGCGAACCCGGATAAGTTCAAGGTGCTGAACTACCTGGTACGCGTCGTGCCTGATCCGGAAGCCAAGTCTCGCATCGAACGCGTCTACAAGGCACTGGAAGACGAGATCAACCGGGCCTTCCCGGATAGCGTTGTCCGCCTCTGTCTCGTGGGCGACAAGTTGATCGTTGCCGGCCAGGCCAAGGATATCAGTGAAGCTTCCAAGATTCTGAACGTCGTGCGTGAGCAGGCGCCACAGCAGACGCCACCTTCACGCATACCAGTAGATCGCATCGATGTCACGGTCACGCCTGACCCGAACAACCCGGATCAGACCATTGCCCAGGGGTTGCAGAACTTCGTTGTCTCGGGCAATGCCAACATTGTCAATATGCTGCGCGTGCCTGGCGAACAGCAGGTGATGCTGCGTGTACAGGTGGCTGAAGTGCAGCGCAATGCTCTCCGAAGCATCGGGATGAACTTCGCTATCCTCAACAATGCTGGACAAAACGTCTTTACTCAACGAACCGGTGGCTTGCTTGGAGGCAACAATGCCTTCGGAGCCAATGCCAATCTCCTTGCTGCACTGGATGGCGGACAGATACCGCTGGCGATCAATGCCCTGCGGCAGATGGGTTACGCCCGCACGCTGGCTGAGCCAACGCTGGTCTCGCTCAATGGTCAGGCTGCCACGTTCCAGGCTGGTGGCGAATTTCCTGTCCCTACGGTCACTGCCAGTGCAGGAGCTGCGCTTCAAGGTGTGACCTATCGCCCGTTTGGCATCTCGTTGGGCTTTACTCCCATCGTTTACGACAAAGATCGCATCCGGTTGACGATCAATGCTGAAGTGAGTGCACTGAATGAACAGGCTGCCAACGTCAATGTTGGCGGTGCAAACATACCAGGACAAATCAATACCCGCCGGTTCACCAATGTCGTCGAATTGCGTGAAGGCCAGACACTGGCGGTGGCAGGATTGATAGCCAACAAGCTACAGTCCGACTCCAATCGTGTACCGCTGTTTGGTGATCTGCCATTCATTGGTCGTGCTTTCGGTGTTGATGCGGTAGCATCCACTGAGCAGGAACTGGTCTTTCTGATCACGCCGGAACTCGTCCATCCAATGGAACCTACCGAAGTACCACCCTTGCCTGGGCACAATGTCTATGAGCCAGGGGATACCGAGTTCTACTTGTATAACCGTCTCGAAAGTCGCCGCAGTGAAGATTACCGTGCTGGCGCTCGCACCGATATCCGTCGGATGGTGAATTACCGTCAAGGGAATGACAGCTACATCAGCGGCCCGTTCGGCCCTAGTTCCTCGCCACCTGTTATGGTGAATCCTGGCCCGAACAATGTCGTGCTTCCTTCGGCACCACCAGCCGCACCAACCTTGCCTGCTCCGGCGAAGACCACATCGCCGCCGGTTCAACGGCCACCCGTACCATAACCAGGAGCCCTCCATGAAAAGCATCATTACAGGCGCTCGGTGGTTCGGTCTCGGCATCATTGTCATGAGCGCAGGCTGCTGCAGCTGGGATTCCGGCGTCGATCGGTTTGCGGATATTCCGCCTGGCGCGATCCCGGAGCCACCTCATGCCACGGTGCATCGCCACTTTGAAACACAGGCCGCCAAGGCGGAAGCAGATGACTTCGTGTTCTACCGCCATGAGTTCTACATGGACGGTAAGGACCTGGGACCCTACGGTCAGTACCACCTGCGACTGGTGGCCAACCGTATTCACCAGGTACCCTTCCCGATTCTGATTCAGGCCCAACCTGATCCAAAACTGAACGAAGCTCGCCGACAAACGGTGATACTGGCATTGAAACGAGTGGGACTTGATGATATTGACCAGCGCGTGATCGTGGGATTCCCTGAAGCAGAGGGGATGAGCGGTGAAGAAGCAGAGCGTGTGAACGCTTCGTTGCCTCAGGCTGGTACCGGTGTGAACGGAAACAATCTCCGCAACAACGGTATCATGGGCAACAACTTCTTCAACAACGGCTTTTTCGGTTCCTCACGAGCTGGACGCAACGGGTTCTTCCCGTTCTTCTAATACTCAGAAGAACTGGTGAATGAGCGGTGGGGACCATCATTCACCAGGTGCAACTGAATCGACACTCAGGGGGGCGGACCATGGGACGGTGGTCACAAGCATTGCGCTTTTTAGCGGTCGCCAGTATCGGCAGCGTGACAGGCTGCTCCACCTTTGATTCGATGTTCAGCAGAAGCACTAACACTGCCAACGGTGAATCGCTGAACGTGCCAGCGATGAGTACTGCCTCGACACCCACTGTCACAGCCACCAAGCACAAAGACCCCGACTTGGCCCCTGATAAGGCAGCCAAGCTGTGCATCGCCACAGCGGAAGAGCTCGAGAAAAACGGGCATTATGAACAGGCCATCGGCCAGTATGAGCTGGCACTGCAGCACCAGCCAAAGACACCCGGTGCAGGAAAGAAGATCGCTGCCTGCTATGCGAACCTGAAACAGTTTGACAAAGCCATCGATCAATATCAGCAGGAATTGAAGGCTCATCCGAATGATCCGGATCTGCTGAACGACCTGGGCTACACCTTCTACGAGAAGGACGACCTGTCAACAGCAGAGAAGTATCTCCGCCTGGCCATATCGGCCCGCCAGAATCATCAGCGAGCCTACGGCAATCTGGGACTGGTTCTTGGCAAGCAGCAGAAATGGAAGGAATCTCTGGAAGCCTTCAGGAAAGCTGGATCACCAGCCATGGCTCAGACCAACCTGGCTGCCATGTACTACGCTGCTGGACAGATTGAAGAAGCGCGACGCTGTTGCAATATTGCTCTCGGCATGGATGCCAACCTCAAGCCTGCCAAAGACCTGATG
>CAYPJB010000402.1:0-4327 GCA_964410845.1 uncultured Bacteroidales bacterium
AGATGGTGCCACCATCGAAATGGCGGAAGAAGCGGGTGAGGAGCATTTCTTCCTCTTCGGATTGACCGCTGAGCAGGTGTATCAGAATCGCGGTCACTATCGACCACAGTGGCACTACGAGAACGAACCGGAGATACGGGCGGTACTCGATCTGATCAGGCAGGATCATTTCAGCCGGGATGAGCCAGGCATCTTCCAACCCATCATGGAAGTACTCCTGGACAAGGGGGACTATTACATGCACCTGGCCGATCTGACTTCCTATGCCCAGGCACAGGAGCGGGTAGGCAAGCTTTATGGTGATCAGGAAGCATGGACTCGCCATGCGATCATCAACGTGGCATGCTCCGGAAAGTTTTCCAGTGATCGCACCATCCTGGAATATGCGTCCGAGATCTGGAACACCAGACCCTGTCCCGTGGATTAGTGCATGGTACGTGACCAGACGAGGATAAAGATCTGGGCACAGATGACCCTGAGGATCATCGTCACGGGATAGACCGTGGCATAGGTGATGCCAGGTATCTCGGAACTGGTGATGCTGTTGGCAAAAGCCAGCGCGGGGGGATTGGTCATGCTGCCCGAGAGTACACCAAGCAGACCTGTATAGGTGGCTCCCATCAGGTAATAAGCCATGAGGCTCACCACCAGTAATGGCATAACCGTGAACAGTGCTCCCCATAGCATCCACCAAAGGCCATCCCCCTGGGTGATGGTGGCAACGAAAGTCGCTCCCCCTTCCAGTCCGACGGCAGCCAGGAACATGGCTATGCCCAGTTCCTTGAAGGTCATCCCTGCTGCACGGGGAAGATGAAACACCAGCGGCCCGATGCGCTGGAAATGGGAAAGCACCAGGGCGACGATGAGCGGACCACCGGCCAGGCCGATCTTCAGTGGTGCCGCCAGGCCGGGTACGATGATCGGCAGGCTGCCAAAGACAATACCTAATGCGATGCCGATAAAAACAGGTATGAGGTGAGGCTCTTCCAGTTGCCTGGGTGTATCACCTGCCCGACGTGCCACGCGAGCGACACATTCCGGCATGCCAACGACATAGATGCTGTCGCCCATACTGAGCTGCAAATCGGCGTTGGGAGGGAGTTCCGTATCACCACGGCGTACCCGGGTGATCTGCACATGGTATTGGTCTCGTAACCCTAATTGATGGAGAGGGATTCCCACCATCTTGGGTTTCGAAAGCAGGATCCAGCGGGCTTCGATTCCGGAATGCACATCCTCGCTGGCTTGTTCAGTTCGCTTTCCAATCAGCCTACTGAGTTCCTCCAACTGTTCCTTAATGCCCACTGCAAGGATGATATCGCCGACATGGATGGTTTCGTCGGCCAGAGCTACTACCGTCTTGCCATCACGTTGAACACGGCTGATGACCACCGTACTCCTGGCTCGTTCCATCAGCCTGGCAATCGTCATGCCATCAAACTCTGGGTTCGTCACTTGGATGAGATGCCTCTCCAGAGGCGCCACCTGCACATGGAGCTGCTGTTCCAACTGCCTGGCTTCCTGGACGGCATCCACACGAAAGAGCCAGCGCAACACCAGGATAACCAGGATGTTGCCTATCACGCCGAAGGGATAGGTCACAGCACAGCCCAGCCCCGGCAGGTGACTGATTTGTTCCATGACCTGCTGATTCGTCAACGGTGCAGGATCGATACCTGCCTGCTGGAGTGCAGCTCGACAAACTTCAACATCGAGAGTTGATTCGTGCAGGGCCTGGTTGGCAGCAGCCAGGCTCGGAGTATTGGTGGTGGAGCCGCTCAGGATGCCGACGGCGATCGCTGGTGAAATATTGCCCCATCGGCATGCTGCCACAGCGATCAGCGTGCCGAGCAGCACGATGGCAATGGCGAACAGGTTGGTGCGCAGCCCATAGAGTCGGAAGGTATTGAAGAACCCTGGCCCCACGGTCAGCCCGACGGCATAGATGAACAGCACCAGCCCGAACTCACGAATGAATCCCAGTACATGGGGTTCCACTTTCAGGCCATAATGCCCCAGTATCAGGCCGCTGAAGAGCACCCCGGCAACACCCAGCTGTATTCCCCGGAACTTGATCTGTCCCAGCAGCAAGCCCAGCAGGATGGTTAGTGCAGTAACCAGTAGACAAGTAGCGATGGACTGCTGGTCGGTGAATAGATTGATCATCCACTTCATTACAATTCCTCACACGTGGATGGTTTCACTTCATGTTGACGATCCACTCCACGAACGCATCAGGTTTCGCATGGGCTTGATGAAGTCCGGCAGAACGATCGAGGTCGGACCAGCGTAACCGCCCATGAATGCCGTGCGGTATCAGCACCAGCCGTTTCTGTGACGACTCGACCCGGATTTCCATGAAGCTCTGATAGTAGGGAGCGACATTGGAATCGAATGCCGCGGAGAGGAACTCTGCAGAGAACGGCCAGCCTCCCATGTTCTTGGTCCACCACCAGGCAGGCCACTTCCACCGCGGGGTGGTGGATTCAATCTTGCTCACCACCTGCTCGCGGGCAGGGTAATAGGCCCACTCAGCGGCGGGGACTTTCTCAGGCCACGCCAGCGAGGTGCCATAACTCAGGTAAGCTCCGCCTCCGCCATTGACGAAGTGATGGATAGGGCTGCTGCTGCCAGAGACAGGCTCGGCATAATACTCCAGATCGTGTGTAGCCCCGCCCATGATGACTGCTACGTCATGCTGACGCAGGAGCTTGTGCAGTTCCTGAAACTCGGCATTGTCTTCTGCCATGTAGATGCCACCGGCATAGAGCGGATGGCCCAGGATCGCCATCTTCGTTTTGCCCCTGGCCGCTTCCAGTCCTCTCTGGAGCCAGATCCTCTGGGCGGAGTCAATCCGTTTCACGACACCGGTATCAACAGCGAATAAGGCAAAATTCTCGGTCTGAAACTGGAAGTAGGGTGCCTTTTGTTTTTGTACCGGCACACGATATTCTCTTCCCAGTCGAGTGGCTTCGTCAATCAGATAGTCAATGTGCCTATCTGTAGTCGTGGTGATGCGTCGATCCACCTGGATGCGTGCCTGCAGCGCAGCACGGGCTGAGGGGGGCTCCATGAAGGTGGCGATGAATCCTTCGAGGGCATCGTACCAGTCGTGATTGCCTGGTATCGCATAGACGGGCTTGGTGGTGCCCATGAAGGGCAGCCAGAATTTCGCTTCGTAATCCTTCATCGCGCCGGTGGGGTAGATCACATCGGAAGAGATGACCACAAACTTCACATCATCACGTTTGGCTACCTCCAGGTACTGGGCGCGCAGCACATGTTGAGAGGCATCCCCCTCGCCGGTATCGCCAATGACGATGAAGGAGTAGTCCTTGCCGGGTGTTACTCCCGGTGGTTCGACGGCAAATACTTTCTGGGGCGGCTGGGCGACATCCTCTTTCAGGACAGCTAGTGCCATGGCTTCACGCCAGGTATCGGCACGGGCGGCAGCCCAGGAGTTCCAGACACCGGCTGCCCAGTTCTCCGTGTCGAAGTACCAGCTCATGCCCCAGATAGGAAATGTGGCCGCGATGATGGCCGAGAGTGGCAAGCCGATCTGCAGTCCACGATTGATGGCACGTCTGAACGAATAACGCCCCTGACGCAGACGAATGGAAGTTTTCAACCGATAGGTCAGAGCTGCCTGCAGAATCCGTTTGCCCAGCCTGCGGTTTTCCGGTGCATCAGCCAATATCCATTGCCAGAGCTTGCCATCAATTCGTCGCGTGGCTCGTAGCCAGAGTACATGCACTGGAATCACGATAATAAAGGCGATCAGCAAGCCCATGAAGATGTCACCAATCACAGCAATGATCGGTGACAATATCCCAATGGCACTCTTGTCCAAGCCCATGCGACCGAGATGGATGGCAAACAGAGTCAGGATGAAGGCGATGATCCAGCTGCGGTCGATGGAGATGCGGGACAATTCCGACTGCGTGAGCTGATCCGCCAGCGTCTGGAGTTCAGCATTGTCGGGTAGGTGGTATTCTTCCAGTACCGTCGCTCCAGCATCCACCGTCGTGAAGACCGGCATGACGTAGATGTTGTAAGCGATGCCGAACATGCGCAGCGACGCGGCAATGGCTACCGTCCAGGCCATGGCTGCATCGCGGAAGATGAGTATTCCCAGGAACACCAGCAGGTTCCCTACCATCGCACTCAGACAATAGTACCGGCCTTTCTCAGGATGAGTGCCTCGGACGAACTGATACAGGTAGCGGATGGCATCGAGCCCAAACCAGCCTGCAAAGAACCACCTCAGTGCCTTCGATGCCAGGAACGGGGCATTCAGCAGCAGGAGGCCCATGGCCAGCGTGATGGC
>CAYPJB010000403.1:0-4322 GCA_964410845.1 uncultured Bacteroidales bacterium
TCATTAATGACGGTAAGCACAGCCATGTGTAAAAGAGTCCTTCCAGTCGCCTGATGGTACGCATTCTCTCCAGAGATAGCAATCATTTTTGCCACGATAGTCACAGAGTTTTCATAGCTTGGTCGCTGGTTCGTATTCACTGAGAAAAGAGCTTATTTAAATCTTGGAAGTCAGGGGTGTTGTGCCATGTACTTATTTGCCCGAAGTTATGCTGTTCTTGCAATCATCTTTTTCTGTGGCAGCCAGGTTTGGGCTCAGATTACCATGGATCAGTTAGCGAAAACTCTCGCGTTGCAGCCTACCAAAGGCAAGCTCGGAAATAGTTTCATCCTCAATCGCAATATCACAGACGGTAAATCGCAGCCAGATTCTGATGCTGCTGGTGCATTGGCCAAAGCAGTGGGCTTTTGTAACGCTGATGGTTCATTGGCTCCCGTCTGCATTCGCGTGCCCTGGTCGGGTGACTGGCTCAAAACGGTCAAGCAACTGCATCAGGATGGAAAGCTGAAAACGGTCCAGTACATCGATATCGGTTCACCAGTGGATGTCATCAAAACCATCATGAAGGAAATGGAACAAAAGCATTCTGACAACAGTGCTGCATTTGTGGAGTATCTGAAGAACCAGAAAGTGGAGGCAAAAGGGTTGGGGCTCAAGACATTGGATGAAGCAAAATTGAAATTGGAAAAGGCTGTCACTCCGCTTGGATTTTATTCTCGCAAGTTTCTCGTGGCTCAGGCAATGGAACTGCTCAGGAACCTGCAACTGGAAGTGGTTCGATTGCAGCCTAACCTGGCTTTTGGTGCACCCTATGCTGGCGACTTTGAACAGAACAGCGATGCCTTGGTTCTGGAAGCCTGGCGCAGCAAGGCCTTGATTCCCTGGGTGGCAGAGCGTTCCTGGCAAAATGGTGAATTCAGCATGCAGGCACTAGGCTACTATCTTTCGCTGGCTCGCTCGGCACACTCGAAGCATCCCATTCTCTGCGATATTCACGTTGGCACGAACAATTATCCCATCGGCATTCGCCGTGCCTTCTATCTGGCACTTGGGCATGGGGCAAAACGTATTCGATTCGTCGGTGCGGTACCACCTACTATGACCGAAGATACCGACAGTCTGGCGTTGGACAGCATTGATAACTGGAAAGCACTTCGAGAACTCACGCACGATGCAGGGCGTTTGGAACCTGTATTGGAAGGTGCCATGCCGCGAGAACCGGATGTTGCGATTCTCGTCTCTCTGACACAATCACTGTACGATCAAAGCGCCTGGGTGAGTGAAGAATACAAAGCCATCTTTACGGCAGCTCGACGTAGTGGCCACAATATTGCAGTGATCACAGAAGAAGATATTCAGGAAGGTAAATTCTCGAAAATCACTACCATTTTTATTTGCGGAAGAAATGTTCAGAAGGAAACAGCACGCGTCTTCAAAAGCTACATCCTCAATGGCGGAAGTCTTTCCTGCACAGGAGGACCATACCTGGATGAATTTAACCAGCCTCTACCAACGATGCTGGAATTACAGGGCATTAAAGAACCTGTCTGGCAGCAATTGGAAACAGCTGGCTCAGCGAAACAGACGCTGGCTCAAGTGAAACCGACTGATTCACTCAAATATACGCATCAGGCAAAGACTCACACGTTTCCTGTGGTCTATGGCAAATTGAAAGTCACGCTCGACGAGCAGTACAAGGATCGGCTCGTGCTCTTAGGCAAGTACAACGATGGCAGTGTAGCGGCCTATAAACATGAATACGAACCGGTGAAGTTTGGCTTTGTCTGGTGTTTCAGTTCGCCGATTGGTTCTGGCTGGTTCAAGACGGGACTTCCCGGACGCAAGTACGAAGTGCAGGGCAAGCCTGAGAGCTACAATCATCAAATCCTTTTCGATATGCTTGATGGCGATGCTGGTGATGTCGTACTCGCGGCAACTGGCGAAGCTCGCTATGATGTCATCACTGACAATTTGAACGTAGAAAGCATCCTGCTGGAAAAGCAAAAGGGCTTTGTGATGGTTTCTGTCAACTGGTCCAACCAGCCGCAAAAAGCCTGGCTGACAGCCCAATATATTCCCAAGGGCACGGACAAGATCACCAGTGTGTTTAATGGCGTGCTCAATGGCCAGCGTGCAGGAATTACACTGTCGCTACCCAAACGATATGAGTTTGAAGTGGCAGATGTCTTTACATTTGAATAAGCAGCAGGTGAGCCTGTAAGCCGGGTTTTGTTGAAGACGGTCATCCATCTAGGCGGCGTATTGCTACGCCGCTCAAGCAGCACACCCGAGAGTCAAAACGGACCGGACAGGTCCTTCTCTCTGCTTGGCCTTGCTTCCAGTGGGGTTTGCCGAGCCGACGGGTCACCCCGCCGCTGGTGCGCTCTTACCGCACCATTTCACCCTTACCCGGTGTGAACCGGGCGGTATCTTTCTGTTGCACTTTCCCGAGTCTTGCGACTGGTGGGTGTTACCCACCACTGTGTCCTGTGAAGCCCGGACTTTCCTCTCGCTGCCGAAGCAGCCAGCGACCATCCGGCTCACCTGCTGTCTGAGTTAGATTATACGTGACTGTTCAAGGTTCGCTTGCTGATTGCAGTACAAATGATTGGAACTCTATTTGGGATGCCTTCAACAGTCTTGCCAGCACCAGCGATACAGGAAAAATACAAAAACAAGATTATCGGCTTGCCTGAGAGAATCAGAAAAGCGACAACAGGAAATGTCGAGAGGGCTCTCTACCCTCGATTATGCTTAATTCATGTCGCAACATTATCGGTAACCGCTATGCCGCGTCCCACTATTCTTTGTGTCTCGAGCTATTTCAAAGGCAGTGCTTTTATCGAGCGAGCCAAGGAGGAAGGCTGTCATACTATTCTGCTTACCACTGAGCAAAAGTTGAAGGAGCCTTGGCCACGTCATGCATTGGATGAAGTCTTTGCACTTAAGACTTTTGAAGATCGTCGTGGAGTGATCAACTCCGTGGCATACTTGATGAAGACTCGGCAGATCAACCGAATCGTTGCATTGGATGATTTTGATATCGAACTGGGTGCTGCTCTTCGTGAGCACTTCCGTCTGCCTGGTTTTTATGAAACCACTGCACGACACTTTCGTGATAAGTTAGCCATGCGAACCAGGGCTCGGGATCTAGGGGTGCCTATCCCGGAGTTTGTTGGTGCGTTCAATACCGATGAAGTACGTGCCTTCCTGGCTCGTGTACCCGGCCCCTGGCTTCTGAAGCCAAGAGGTAGTGCGAATGCCATCGGCATTCAGAAGTTGCAAACAGCTGATGAAGTGTTTCGGGCACTCGACCAACTGGGTGATGAGCAATCCTACCATTTGCTGGAACAGATGATCCCCGGTGAGTTGTATCATGTCGATTCGATTGTTGCCCAGGGGCAGGTGAAGTTTGCTGAAGTGAACAAATACGCCAAGCCGCTCTTCGATGTATATCACGGCGGCGGGATTTATATGACCCGCACGCTTCCCCGCAATAAAGCAATCATCCCCTCGCTGCGGAAACTCAACGAGATCATCTTGCTTGGCTTTGGTCTGCACCAGGGTGTTTCGCATACCGAATACATGCATTCGCTGAAAGACGACAAGTTTTATCTGATTGAAACCAGTGCTCGAGTGGGAGGTGCCAATATTGCGGAAATGGTGGAAGCAGCCACGGGGGTGAATCTCTGGTCGGAATGGGCCAAGGTGGAAATTGATCGAGATGTTCCATATACACCACCGGTAACCAGGCAACTGCATGCTGGGACGATCATTTCCCTGGCTCGCCAGGAGCAGCCAGATCAGGCCCCGTTCCAGGAGCCTGAAATCACTTATCGAATCAGCAAGAAGAATCACATCGGGTTTGTCGTAGCTGCAGAACAGTCTGAACGCGTTATTGAACTCCTGAATCTATACAACGAACGCATTGCCAGGGATTACTTGGCTGTGCTGCCCGCAGCCACCACGGCTACAGACTAAGGAAGTCACATCCTTGGATGGAACCCGTCCTATTCGGCGGAAAGACTTGCTCCTGAACACTCTTCTGGTAGAGGGTGCTCTGGCTGGCCTTGCCATCGTATTGGCCTGGCTGCTCGGTCCTGACCTTTGGCAACAGTTTCATTGGACAGTGGAAGGCGTTGCCTGGGGATGTCTCGGTGCAGTTCCACCTCTTGTCGTTATTCTGTTGATCTCCAAGTTTCCTGTCGGCCCGCTTCGGCATGTGGCTGATATCTCCGAGCAAATTTTACGACCACTGTTGGCTCCATGCCGCTGGCCGGATTACTTTCTTCTGGCTACGCTCGCTGGCTTTTGCGAGGAAC
>CAYPJB010000404.1:0-4321 GCA_964410845.1 uncultured Bacteroidales bacterium
AGGCATGACAAAAATCGGTGCCAGGAAGGAAATCACCACCAGCAGGCACGCCACCCCACTGAGGATCGGAAAGATCACCAGCGTCTTTTGTCGTTTGAGAACAGCATAACTCTGGGAGATCATGTCCCAGCTACGACTCCAGCTGTCAAACATGGGAGATACCTCAAAGGTTTGAGGCTTCTATTGTACCCTATGCAGGGAGAAGGTGGATAGCGGTATTACCACTCATACAGCAAGAATCGGTGAAGGTGCCTTTTTCCATGTACCAGCCCGACGCGCGAACGAGGGTGGACCTCGCGATGATGAATGAGCAGCTTGGCCAGGCGTTCTCTCGCTCGGGCTGGTACGGCTCCTATCCTAGCTCCCAGTTTGACTCCCTTGCGCATCTTCCAAGTTTTCACTCCCACTCTCCCCCACTTTTCATCTCATTTTTCTTGACAGCGTTGCCCCTTTCGGCGATGTCGCCCGTTCTTCTGGGGGAGAAGAATGCGCTGGCTGTGTTGGGCCATATTCGCGCTGACGCTATCGTCGTGTTCACGAGCTTTCTACCGTGAGCAGGCCGACCGGGATGTGTATGCTGCCACCCAGGAGCGTAACCATTCGAGCTGGGTGTTGCCTGAGATCGACATCACCCCGCCGCCAGCATCGCGTCTTCACGATCCCTATGCGGCTGACTTCCCGCCGATGCCTCCGGACGACCTTGCTGCCAGCGAATACATGCACATGGCGGATGGCCATCATGGCTGGAAGCATTGGTGGGACCATGGCACTGTGGATTCGGTGGAGCTCTCTGATTGGCGAAGCATGCTCCCGCTTACCGATGGTAAACTGGTGCTGGCACCGGACCTCATCATGCAGCAGGCGCAACTGCACAGTCGTTCCTATCGCACTGAACTTGAACAGCTCTATCTGACTTCACTCGATTTGACCCTGAACCGCTTCGAGTTTGCCACTCAATGGTACGCCATCAACCGTACTGATTACACCCACATCGGGACCAGCAGTGTGCCTACCGAGACCAATACCCTCAGCACTAACAGTGATATCGGCTTCACCAGGAATTTTGCTGCAGGCGGTCAGTTGCTGGTCAACTTTGCGAACAGCTTCGTCTGGGAATTCACCGGGAAGAGCTATGTTCCGAGTTCCAACATCTCGATGACTTTCCTGCAACCATTATTGAAGAACTTTGGTCGCCAGGTGAGAATGGAAGCCCTCACCCAAGGCGAACGAAGCCTGCTCTACCAGGTTCGCACCTTTGCCCGCTTCCGCAAAGAGTTCTACGTCAATCTTGCGGTTACCCGTTACCTGGCTCTCTTGCAGCAGCTTCAGTTCATCCGCAATGAAGAGACCAACATCCTGCGTCAGGAACAGAATTACGCTAGACAACAAGCGCAACTGCTCACCGGTAAGGTCAACCCTGTCGAGGTTGACCAGGCACTAACTACGCTCCTGACAGCTCGCTCGCGCTTGATACAGGCACGCACCAATCTTGAAAACGAACTTGACCGTTTCAAGGTTGAGATAGGATTACCACCAACACTAGCAGCCAGTATTGATGACCAACCGTTAAGGGAATTCCAGTTCAGTGATCCCAAGCTGGATCAACTGCAACTCGAATTTGATGAGCTGCAGCTTGAGTTCCGCAAGCAGTTCGACAAGATTACCCTCTCCCAATTGGAACAATGGACTCAGAAGCTCACACAGTATCATCAGCAGTCGACCACGTTTCTGAATCAGATTGCGATCGAAGCAGAACGCTGGCAGTCCCAGGAGATCAAGACCAACGATGAAGTCGAAAAAGCTCGACTCATCAAATACCGCGATGGTCTTAAAAGCCAGCTCGCCCAACTGAAGAAAGAACTGGCCGAATACCCCGCTGCTCTGGAACTCTACAAACAGCAATCAGCCAACCTGTCGATGGCTGACCGCAAGAGGCTCTTTGAACTCCGTCTCCGCGACATGGAGCTCACTGTTGGCCAGCTGTTCGTTATCCAGAACCAGGTACGGGTTTATTCACTTAACCTTCCTGCTGTGGCTATGCAGGAAGAGGAAGCCATACGACTGGCAATCGAGAGCCGACTCGATCTCATGAATGAGAGAGCCAGGGTGGTCGATATCTGGAGGCAGGTAGCGATCAAGGCCAACCAGCTAGGTGCGGTTTTTAATCTTCTCGCCAATGCAGACATCGGTACCGATCCTGCCAGTAATCGCGTATTCGATTTCTCTGCTATAGCCAGTCGATACCGGGTAGGATTTCAGTTCGAAGGTCCATTAAACCGCCAGATTGAGCGCAACAATTATCGTGCCAGCCTGATACAATATCACCGTGCTCGTCGAGCTTATATGCAACGTCAGGACGAAGTCGTCCGCGATCTTCGCATCACGCTCAGGCAGCTTGAAACCGACAGACAGAACTTCGAGATCACCCGACGAAGCTTTGTAGCAGCAGCCCGGCAGGTGGAATTAGTGCCACTGCAACTCAGGCTTAATAAACCGGTTGATCCACTTTCTCAACTGAATGCCTTGGCACAACTATTGAGCGCCAAGAACGACCTGATTGCTAACTGGTTCAATTTTCAACGCAACCGCATCCAGCTTCTCCTCGACACCGAGCAACTGCAACTGGATGCTGATGGAATCTATCGCGATGGCAACCGAACCTCACAGCCCGAACCACTCCAGCAATCCCAGCCTGCCGTCGAACTCGCACCCCGACCACCCGAGCTTTTCCGTACAGGAATGGTCAGCCCTCAATGAACCGCAGACTTCGCTGAACATCACCCCGAGTCGTCATACTGGTTCCGGCTTCCGCTGGACCTTGTTTCTGCTCTTCCTGGCTGCCATCGTTGGTGGCCCGCTGGCTTACTGGTTCTGGCCAAAGAATACTTCAACGACATCCGAACTCATTGGCACGGTCATTCGTGGTGATATGCAGATCATCGTCACCGAACCGGGTGAAATACAAAGTGCCAAGACCATCGATGTCCGCTGCGAAGTGGAAGGCAGGCAAATCAAGATCATCGAAATCGCTCCGGAAGGTAAAGCTGTCAAGAAAGACGAAGTGGTGGTAAAGTTCGATACCGAAGAGCTCACTAAAGCCTATCAGGATCAGGAAGTGAAGTGGAAGCAGGCCGATGGCAAAGCCAATGCTGCCCGGGAAGAACTCAAGGTGCAGGAGAACAAAAAGGAGAGCGAGATCAGCAAAGCCAAGATCGCCCTCACCACCGCTGACCTTGAACTCGAGAAGTACTTTCACCCCAAGGGTGAATATCAGAAGTTGGTCGATACCAGTAAATCAGGCATCGCTAAAGCTGAACGGGAACTCGAGATCGCCAAGGAAGAACTCAAGAACTTCCAGATCGTTGTGAACCGGGGCTTCGAAACCCCTGAGACACTTCGCAAGGCCGAGACCAAGGTGCAAGAGACGGAGTTAATGTCAACCAGCGCCAAGAAGGACCTTTACATCCTGGAGAACTTCACCAGGAAGATACAACAGGCCAAGCTCGAATCAGCAGCTCAGGATGCCAAGGCTGAACTGGAACGCACCAAGAGCAGCACCCAGGCTGCTGTCGTCAAAGCCCGTTCAGAACTCGAAGCTGCTGAGGATACCGCCAAGATTGAAAAGCGAGCGCTCGATCGTCTCAAGAAGCAGTTGACTGGCTGCGAGATCAAAGCCCCCGTCGATGGCATCATGGTCTATGCCAATGACCGCTACTGGGATGAACAGAGCCGCGTCCGGCAGGGTGGCATGGTCTTCTACCAGCAGACCCTTTTCCGTTTGCCTGACCTCACCAACATGCAGGTGAAGGTAAAGGTGCATGAATCGATGATCAAAAAGGTAAAGAAGGACTTGAAAGCTGAGATCGTCAGCAGTGCCTTGCCCAACAAAGTGCTGCACGGCAAGGTTCTGAACGTCGCTACCTTGGCTGACAACCGAGGGCCCTGGGATGAACGGGGTGTGAAGGAATACGTCACGGAAGTCAGTATCGATGATCTGCCTCAGGAAGCCGGCTTCAAGCCAGGCATGTCAGCTGAGGTGAGGATTATCGCCCAGGAATTAAAGAACGTGCTGCAAGTGCCTGTACAAGCCATCTGCGAACGGGATGGCGAACACTTTGCCTTCGTCATGAACGGCTCAGTGGCTACAAAAAAGAAGGTAACCGTCGGCGACAACAACGAGAAGTTCATCGTGGTGCAGAGTGGCTTGGACGAAGGAGACAAAGTCGCTCTCAACGCCCGCCGCCGTCTGGCTCTCGAACTGAAAGCCAGTGCCCAGGAGAACAGCACCGCACCTGCCAAAGCACCAGAGAAGACGATGGGT
>CAYPJB010000405.1:0-4273 GCA_964410845.1 uncultured Bacteroidales bacterium
ACCAAATCTGCGATGTGGGAGTCGACACTATTTGGTTGATCAAGGTCAAGGCTGGTGTCGGTTGGAGGCGAGATTACGAGGGAAGCCACATCTCAGATGATCAGCGTGAATTCATTCTTGCACGCAATCATTTCAGAGAGTAAGATTATTGCTTGAGCGATAAGTTTCCTGCTTCAAATAAACTGAAGTTCGGTGAGGATAACCATGTTCCGTTCCGGATTGGTTTTGCTGGCTCTCGTAATCCCTTGTTATGTGAATGCACAGGAACTACCACTTGATAAAATCGTGAAGCTTGGCAAGCAATCAACGGGGTTGGTGTACATTAAAGGCAAGGGGGAGGCATCATCATTCTGTGTGCATCCCGATGGATGGTTTGTCACCAACAACCACGTCATTCGCGTGGTGAAACCTGGTGATGCCATCTCAATCGTTATGAATCCGACGCAAGAGACGGAAAAAGTCTATCAGGCCAGCGTGGTTCGCTTTGATCGTGACAACGACCTGGCATTGTTGCGCATCGATGAGAAAGTGAAACTACCGGCTTTACAGTTGAGTCCCTCGCAAACCCTTTCGGAACTCGACGAAATCATCGCCTTTGGGTTTCCCCTCGGAAGTGGTGTGGCGGTAGAACGAAATGCATTTCCAGCAGTCAGCGTTAACAGTGGTAGAGTGACTTCCCTTCGCAAGAGGAGCGGCAAGTTGCACCTTGTCCAAGTCGATGCTGCACTCAATCCAGGTAACTCCGGCGGGCCTATTCTCAACCGCATGGGGAAAGTTGTCGGTATTGTAGTTTCAGGTATTCCGGGTACTGGTATCAACCAGGCCATTCCGACGGAGCATGCTACCCAGTTGCTCAACAAGCCTGATATCCAACTGTTGCTTCCAAGCATTACTGCCGAGTCGCTCCATCAGCCACTGCACTTTTCAGCCAAAGTGATCACACTGCAGCCTGGCACCGAAAACTACAACGTCACGTTGACAATCAAACCAGCTGCGCAGGCGATGAAAACTTTTGCGATGAAACGTGAACAGGATGAATACCGTGCTCAGGCCACATTGTTCTCTGCGAGGGAAGCAGATACGCAACTCACACTGAGCGTCCTCGTCGGTGGCGATAAACTTACCGTTAAAGCTCCTGCCGATGCAGTCCTGCGCGTGGATGACAACAATTATACGCTTTCGCAGATTCAGCAGTATGAAAGTCAGCCTCGATCCATGTTGACATTGAAGGATGGTTCCGAGATCGTCGGGCCGCTTGATACGAAAGCAAAGTTCGTTGTGACGTTATTAGGGCAGGATCATCCGATCGATCTGAACAAGCTGACTTCGCTGAAGGTTAACCGAAAGACTGTCAGTCTTCCAGAAACCTTGAGCATTGAAGCGGTGGTTACCCACGAAGGCAAGCCCATTGCTCGGCAAGAGATCAATCTCGCCGCCCAGGGCGATGCATACCGGGAAGCAGGCAAGGAATCACCAAAGTCGCCAGCGCCTGCAAAGAAACGTTAAGAACTTTCAAGAGTACGAAAAAAAAAACTACACACATTGCGAGGGTGAATTGCAATACTGGCTCGCTGGATGCTGATCAGCCAGCAACCAGTTACTTCAGTCTGATGAGGTTGCCCAGCAGGAACATGACGGCAAGCAAAAGGACGATATTGAGAATGATAGACGCAATCAACCAGGACTGATAGGGATTGCGGTAGGAAGGAAGAATTTCAGTAGGCAGACTGGATTCGTCAGCCTTCAGGCGAGAACGAGGCTTATCACCGGCAGGGGCTGGTGGGGTAGCTTTCGGAGCGGGCAATGCTTTGACTTCTTCCTCCATGATTTCCAGCAGCCGGGCGACATTCATGGCGTCGGGGGGGCGGTCTGCAGGGTTCTTCATCATCATCCGGGCAATTAGCTTGGAAAGCCTCTTTGGAATGGCAGGGTTGACTTCATGTACGGATGGCACCTGCTGGCTGGTGATGTTGCTGATCACATCTGCAATCGATTCGCCACCGAACGGAAGCTTATTGGTACACAGACGATACAGGACCACGCCTAGACTAAAGATGTCCGAGCGGGCATCGACCTTACCGCCGCTGGCTTGTTCCGGCGACATGTACAACGGGGTGCCTACGATAACACCGGCGCGGGTAAGTCCCTGGGTCTGCTCCTGCAGGCGGGCCATACCGAAATCGAGGATCTTCACACGAAACATCTTGCGTTCCGACCCACTGGGGTCGGGCATGGTTTCGAGCCAGATATTCGTTGGCTTGATATCACGATGGATCAGTCGCATGGCATGGGCAGCAGAAAGACCCTTGGCCATTTCGCGACCCAGGCGAATGATCTGCGGAATGGTAAAATGGTGACTCGTCTTCATCAAATCATCAAGCGTGAACCCCTGAAGCAATTCCATCGCCAGGTAGGGCACGCCATTCTCTTCACCCACGGTGTGCATCAGCGGCACGTGGGGGCTTTTGATCATCGTGCAAAGCTTGGCTTCGCGGAGGAAGCGTTCCTTGACGATGTCGTCATCAAGCCATTTCTTGTTCAGTACTTTGAGTGCAACGGGCCGGTTCAGCAAACTATCTACTGCTTCGTAAACAGTGCCAACGCCACCAAAACCGATCACCTTGACGATCTGATATGGTCCAATCTTCTGGAATTCAGGAGTGGCACCCGATTTTTCCTTGGGTTCAACCACGACCTCCAGATTGGAAATCACCATGGTCTTAGGAACTTCGTGAGAAGTTGTTTCCCCAGGAGAAGCAGGTGACACAGCAGGATTGGTATCTTGGCGTTCGCTCATAAATCGTGGGCAGCGGAGGGGACGGTAATTCGCTACAAGTATTGTTTATCATATTTTCTGATGAAATGCATAAAAATTCTTCTCCAAACATATGTATTTGACTGGCAGTCTCGAAATTCGGCATGTCTGCGGATTGTGAGTTGAGGATGACGTAACCCCTTGTATCGGGTATAGATGCAGATATTACGGCAAGGATTGGAACCGCTATGTACAAACTGCTGCTCTGCTGGCGATACCTGTGGACACGTTATCTGGCACTGGCCAGTATCATCAGCGTTATGCTGGGAGTGGGAACGCTAGTGGTTGTGAACAGCGTCATGGCTGGATTCTCCACCAAACTCCTCAATCGTTTTCGTGGCTTGCAGTCGGACGTGGTGGTCAAGTCCCTTTCGTATTATGGCTTTCATGATCTGCAGGGAAAAATGCAGGAAGTTCGCCGGAAGCTCGGACCTCGGGTGAAAGAGATTGCGCCGGTGATCGAAGCATTTGCGATGGCTGAATACCACGTCGATCGCGGGCCATCAGTAATCAAAAAGCCTATCAAGGTGATTGGCATCGATCCTGCAACCCGGGCCGCCACGAGTGACTTCGCCAGTTGGCTGATGAATCCGGACAACAAGCAATCACCTGAGAAGTGTTTCGAACTGCGCGGCGAGGCATTGAAGGCATTCGAATTACAAAGAGCCAACCGACAGCAATGGCAGAATCTGCCACCGGGGATGATGCCACCTGTATCAGGAACTCCGCCTGAAGGGATCGTTCAAACGCAGGGAACCAACACACAGCCTCCCAATTTTCCACCAGTCACGACACCGCCTGCGTTGCCACCGGCAAAAATGTTTACAGCGGTGGCAGGGTGGGGGTTATCGACCTTTCGCAATCCACGTGCACATCAGACTGCCAACCAGGAGAGTGAGCAGGTAAAGGATCGCGTGATCCTTCACCCCGGCGACAACATTCGCTTGATGCTGGCCACCCGAGATAACATCAACGGGCTGGATGGCGCTCCGAGGAACCAGGTCGCTCACACTGCTGATTTCGTCGTCACTGATCATTTCCGCAGTGATATGAGCATGATTGACGGTATGGTGGTATTCGTTGCACTGGAAGATCTGCAGCAGTTGCAGGCGATGTACAACATGGGGACGTCGCTGGAAATCAAACTCAGCGACTACGATCGTGATGTGGAAGCCGCCCTCAATGAACTGTGCGCCATCTTCCCCGATTACCAGTTCGAAGTGAAGACCTGGAAGGAGATCGGCGGGCCGGTCATCTCAGCAATCGCTGTCGAACGATCGATTCTCAATGTGCTGCTCTTCCTTATTATCGCTGTTGCAGGCTTTGGCATCCTGGCAATCTTCTACATGATTGTGGTAGAGAAGACCCGGGACATTGGCATCCTGAAATCGCTCGGTGCTTCCAACTGGGGAGTGATGGGTATCTTCGTGAGCTACGGTTTGCTGCTCGGTATCGTCG
>CAYPJB010000406.1:0-4269 GCA_964410845.1 uncultured Bacteroidales bacterium
CAACACCGGATAGTCCACCCGCTGAGCCGGGCGAGGCACCATCACTCCCGTGGCACTCTCCCGCTCAATACAAATGCATAAGGAAAGTTGCCAAAGGGTTGTACCCAGCATGAACGTGTGGCGTACTCCTGGCTGGTCGCTGCCTGCTCGAGGAGGTGACGGAACGCGACGGCATCCATCCCTTGGTAAACACGCATATCCAGGCGAGGACCCACGTGTAGTTCTCTTGGACTGTGGGCATCTGTCGGTCTTATCCCAGCAATAGATCCAGCAGCAACATCAGACCGATGAAGTAGAGTATCACCCAGCATGCTTGAAAAGGAGTAAGGGCACTGGAGGTGATCAATCTGATTCCGAAGCGATCCAGCACCAATGCGACCAACAAGATGTAGATGAATCCCGAGCCAAAGATGACAGGTATTGAGAGCAGCGGCGGTAGTGTATTGCGAGGAATTATTTTAGTCATACCGGACATCACGAAAAGTGCTGACATCATCAAGGTGGCGACGGCTAACAAATGCAGGTGGCTCACCTGATGGGGTTCAGGTGGCTTGGCTTGTCGATGGTGACCAAACATGTATCGCCTCCCCATCATCGCTGCCTTGGTGCAAAGCAAGGCTCGATCTATGCCTACCCCGCTTTCAGCACCGGATAGTCCACGGGTTGGGCCGGGTGGGGTACCATCACTCCCGTGCCACTTTCTCGTTCGATGCGGATGGGGTACGGTAGCGTGGGCGTCGTTACACTCTTGATCGCAGTGATGACATCGATCTTGTCGCGGTATTTGCCGCCCCAGAACTCGGCAATCTCTTTCGAGCCGAGAGACATCTCTTCGATGAGGAAGACCGCGTCGGCGGTATGCATGAGGGCTTCGCCGCCGACGGGTTGGCCGGTGTCGCGGATTTGGCCGATGCAGAGACAGGTGATGCCTTTCTCGTGGTTGTAGGTCTTGAGGGCGGAGAGGTTGTCAGCGGTGCGGTTCTTGCTCGGATCGAGCATGTTCAGCGAATCGATGACGACGAACTTGATCTGCTCTTTCTCGACCAGGTAACGGTACTTGGTGACGAAGTCGTCCCAACTGTGGCCTTTGTGATATTGCGATTGCAGCACGAACAGCCGATCCAGCACCGATTTGGTGAAGTCAACTTCGCTGAGCTTGGTGACAGCCATGCCGATCTTGACGAGCCGGGAGCAGAGGTCATCGCGGCCAGAATCCTCTTCATTGTGGAAGCCTTCCTCAGCAATGACGAAGCCAACGGGTTGACCTTGCCGGGCGACGTGCGCGAGACCTGCGAGGGCAGTTCGGGTCTTGCCTTTCCCTGGAGGACCCGCGAGAGCCATCGTGCAACCTTGAGGGATGCCACCGAGGGCGTGTGTACGGTCTTCCGTGAGACAGAGGTAATCGAGCACCGAGCCTATTGGAATACCCTTCTGGGTTCTTACTCGATGCGTCAGGAACGACGGGCGGATGATGTCCGCATCGAGACCTCGGTCCGTATCGGGCTGCGCATTCTGACCGACAAAGGGCACTGCCGACGGATCAACCATACTGGGCGCCATGCCCGAGTTCATCATCATCTGCATCATCTGCATCATGGCCATCATCGGGTTGCCCTGCATGGGCTGTTGCTGAGGCATCCCGTAGCCGGGTATTTGTCCGGGCATGGGCATGCCCGGCATCATTCCAGGGATCTGGCCGGGCATCGGCGGAGCGTACTGTGTCGTCGGCATGATTGCCGGTGGAGGCAATGCTGCTGGAGGAGGTGGAACTACGTCATCAGTCTTCTTCTTAGCCATGGGGCACCTGGATATACTTTTTACAGTGGCAGCATACCGCAGGTCGAAGTGCGATACTATCCTCTACCTGTCACAATCGTAGTACTTGTGTGCACACAGCATCATTCTGGCCTTTCATTTGCAACATGCCCCCCTGCCTTTCAAGGCGGCATTACAGTCAGTTGAGCATCGATGTGCCAGTACAGTGTTCCATACACGACGACAAGGCTGGGGTAGTGGGTGAGTGTGGAAGGGCAACGACTTCAAGGATACAGGACGAACCATTGGCATTACGGTTTCTGGATGCACCAGAGAAATCGTTGAACAAGCTAACTCAGATGCCAATCTTGGGAGCTGAAGTTTAGAGTGAACAACTGGCAGTACAAGTTCACTTTCTCAGCTGCCTGCGACATGTCAATAGATGGCAATAGTTGTTGGCAGTCTAGTTGGCAACTCAACGGCTGCTCTACCAACAACTCCACACACATGCCATTTCGGCAGCACTCCCATCCTTGCACTCGCTGGATCCAGTTGCAATGCCTAATTTCATCGCCCTAACTCACTAACAGCAAACAACTAACAACCACTCAATGAATCAAGGCACAACGTTTGCTGTTTATTGAGCCGTTACACAATCCGTATGGCTGCCAGCCGATTGCTGACAGCTGAAAGCTCAGGAGATCGACAACATGAATTTGAAGCCTCTCGGCGACCGCATTGTGGTTCAGCGCCAGGAAGCTGGCGAGAAGACCAAGGGTGGCATCATCCTCCCCGATTCCGCCAAGGAAAAGCCCCAGATGGGCAGCATCCTCGCCGTAGGTGATGGCAAGGTTCTCAAGGATGGCAAGCGCCAACCCCTCCAGCTCAAGAAGGGCGACACCGTTCTCTTCACCAGCTACGCCGGCGACGAATTCAAGCTCGATGGCGAAAAGTATCTGCTCATGCGCGAAGAAGACGTACTGGCAGTGGTTGAATAAGCTCTCAGCAATCAGCCATACAAAGGCACGTGATGTGCCTCACCGAATCAAGACTCAACATAACTCACTTACACAATTGCCACACTAGTTCTGTTAGCTGACAGCTGATAGCTGAAAGCTGACAGCTTTTCGGAGAAACCATGTCAGCCAAAATGATCGCCTTCGACCAGGAAGCTCGTGAAGCCCTTCGCCGGGGCGTGACCAAGCTTGCCCGGGCCGTCAAGGTTACCCTCGGACCTAAAGGCCGTAACGTCATCCTCCAGAAATCCTTCGGCTCCCCCACCGTCACCAAGGACGGCGTGACCGTTGCCAAGGAAATCGAACTCGAAGACAAGTACGAAAACATGGGCGCCCGCATGGTGCGCGAAGTCGCCAGCAAGACCAACGACGTCGCAGGCGACGGCACCACGACTGCCACCGTCCTCGCTGAAGCCATCTTCAACGAAGGCATCAAATCCGTTGTCGCTGGCGTCAACCCCATGCTCATGAAGCGTGGCATCGAAAAGGCTGTGGAAGACATCGTTGCCAAGCTCAAGACCATGAGCATCGCCGTCAACGTCAACGCCAAGAAGGATGTCGCTAACGTCGCCAGCGTTGCCAGCAATCACGATGCTGAAATTGGCAGCAAGATTGCTGAAGCAATGGCCAAGGTTGGCAAGGATGGCGTGATCACCGTTGAAGAAGGCAAGACGCTCACTACCGAACTCGACTTCGTCGAAGGCATGCAGTTCGATCGTGGTTACTCCTCCCCCTACTTCGTCACCGACGCTCAGCGGATGGAAGCCATCCTCGAAGATGCTTACGTCCTCATCCACGAGAAGAAGATCAGCAACATCAAGGACATGATTCCACTGCTGGAAAAGGTTGCCCAGAGCGGCCGTCCTCTGTTGATCATCGCTGAAGAAGTCGATGGCGAAGCACTCGCCACCCTCGTCGTCAACAAGCTGCGTGGCACCTTCAAGTGTGCTGCTGTCAAAGCCCCGGGCTATGGCGACCGCCGCAAGGCCATGCTCGAAGACATTGCCATCCTCACTGGTGGCAAGGCTCTCTTCGAAGACCTCGGCATCCAGCTCGAATCGGTCACCCTCAAGGACCTCGGCCAGGCCAAGCGCGTTGTCATCGATAAGGACAACACCACCATCATCGAAGGTGCTGGCAAGAAGGCTGAGATCACTGGCCGTATCGATCAGATCCGTGCTGAACTCGACCGCAGCACCAGCGACTACGACAAGGAGAAGCTCTCCGAACGTATCGCCAAGCTGAGCGGTGGCGTGGCCAAGATTCTGGTGGGTGCCGCGACCGAAAGCGAGATGAAAGAAAAGAAGATGCGCGTGGAAGACGCCATGCACGCTACCCGCGCAGCTGTCGAAGAAGGCTACCTCCCTGGTGGTGGCGTCGCTCTGCTTCGCGCCAGTGCAGGCCTCAAAGCCAAGGGCCTGTCTGATGACGAAGAAGTGGGTTACAACATCATCGTCCGCGCCTGCCAGGCTCCGCTGCGTCAAATCAGCGAGAACGC
>CAYPJB010000407.1:0-4257 GCA_964410845.1 uncultured Bacteroidales bacterium
CTCCCGGCGCGGAAATCGGCGACGGTCGTGCCATGACGAGCAACTCGATTCGCGGCGTCGAGTCCGCTGGCATGCTGTGTTCCGCCAGCGAACTGGGGCTGGGTGACGACGCGAGTGGCATCTTGGAACTGCCCGGTGACGCCCCCGTGGGCACCGGCCTGCGCGAGTTCATGCACCTCGACGACACGGTGGTCGAGGTCAACCTCACGCCCAATCGTGCCGACTGCTTTTGTGTCAGCGGCGTGGCGCGCGATCTGGCGGCCCTGTTTGGCGGGCGGCTGAAATCGACGGCAGTGGCGGCGGTGGCCGCGCAATCCGAGCGTCGCGTGGCCGTTGAACTGGCCGCGCCGCTGGCGTGCCCGAGCTACGCCGGCCGCGTGATTGCGGGCATCAATCTCGACGCCCGCACGCCGCCGTGGATGAGCGAGCGGCTGCGCCGCGCCGGTGTGCGCTGTATTCATCCCTTGGTCGACGTGACCAATTACGTGATGCTCGAACTCGGCCAGCCCATGCACGCGTTCGATCTCGACAAGCTGTCGACGCCCATCGTCGTGCGCGAAGCGCGCGCCGGCGAGCAAATTGCGTTGCTGGATGACAGCGAAGTCGAACTCGCTTTGTGTGATCTTCCCGTCGCCGTCCCGATCTACCCGGTTGAATAGGCCCGAGGCACCCAGGCCTGCCCGCATGCCGCTGGCTGTTCCCACAGGCACGAAGTACTCGAGATAGCCCAGCATCATTTCATCAGTAGTTTGTGGCCCCCAGCGAACGGTCTTGCTGGCATCCGGGTTGGCAGGGTTGTTGGTGCTGTTATCGAACCAGCCTGTCGCCTTGACCACTGTGCCGGGGGAAACGGGCAGCGGTTCAGCCAGGCGGTAGTAGAGTTGCCAGTTGAAGTCGTAGTGGGGAATATCGAGGACTGTTTCAGTCTTCCCACCGGGCTTGGTGATCTCGTAGCGAAAGGCTTTGCCTCGCAGGTGCATGTGCGGCAGAAAACCCAGAACCGTCGCATTCATTGGTACTCGCAGCACCGACGTTTCCGGATGATTGTCGGCACCAGCAGGGATACTCATTCGGATGTTTGCCAACCCAACCACTTTCACTTCATACTGCGGTGCTTGCTCAGCGAACACCAGCCCAATGCGCGTGCTGTCTTTGGTTGCAGTGCCATTCGGAGTGTAATGCATCTGGAAGCGAAGACGGGTTCCCTTGGGCAACCGCTTGGCAAACCCATCAGGATAACTGAGCACACTCTGACCGGGAACATAGATGGCAAAGTAACCCGCTGATTCATCCAGGATCGGAACCTGGGCTTCTCCATTCCTCTCTGCATCAGCAGGCGGTAGAGCAAACACCAGAACATGGTGGACGACTTCCCGAGCAGATGGGCGAACTTCCACCGCCTTCACCCACTTGTCTTCGGTCAGTTGGGTATCCACGGTGATGTTCGCATAAGGCATCGTGCCAGTTGCCTTGATGGCAACGGGCTTGGGGAACTCGAAGACAGCATCGGGTTTGCCGATGAGCCACCCGTCTGCGAAGGTACGAGGCATCGGTGCATCGCTGGCATCGCCCTTGGGACGATCACTTTTCAGCCAGGCGAAAAGATCAGCCTTGTCACTAGCAGAGATGGATCGATCATTAGCCCAGGTACTGAGGTCTTTGCCTGAGGTGGGAACAGCAAACCACGGAGGCATCGTCCCCTTTTCGACTACCTTGCGAATCATGCCTGCATGAGCGACTACATCGTCGTAGCTTTCCAGACTGAATGGTGCCACGCCACCGGTTCGGTGACATTCAACACAGTTCGCCTGGATGATGCGGGAAATGCGATTGTGGTAAGTGTTGGCGACCGTCGTTACTTTGACAGCTTGTAGATCCAGATCACATCCCGGTGCAGTAGTCGCAGCCGGATCAGCTGCACGATTCTTCAGCAAGCTGCTGACCGCTTCCAGCAGATAGTGCTGTCTGGCAGCATCGCGCGAGTAGCCCAGACCATACTGGTCATCGAGAGCACCACGATAGATGATGGTCCGATGGGTATCGAGAAGGAAGACTTCAGCCGTGGTGGTTGCACTCAGGGCCTTTGAGAAGGTGCCTTCGCGATCATGAACGTAGCTGCCCTTGAGTTGATGCGTCGTGCGGAAGGTGTTGATGTCGCTCTCTTTCTCATTGCTGGTGGGATTCACGAACAATACGTTGACCCCCTTCTCTGCCAGCGTGGTTTCCAGTCTGGCGAGGGATGGACCATACTTCTTGCAGAGCGGGCAAGTGGTGTTGGTGAAAGCAATCACCAGGCCGTTCTTGCCCATGAGTGATTTCAAGGACACTGAACGGCCATCAATTGTCGTCAGCTTGCTATTAGCCACCAACCGACGAACATTGGATTGGTTGACTGGAATAACCCGTGGAGCTTCCCGAACGGGATCCTTGTCAGCCAGTAGCTTGACTTGGCTCTTCCCTTCACTCGATTGGCCGTAGGAAACAGCAACCGTAACAGCCCAGCAGGCAAGGATTCGTGCAAATTGCTTCATGAGTGCGCTCTATTGGTGCTTCGCGGCAATAACGTCAGCAGCAGAGTCTGCTCCATGTTAATGTAACTCATTTCAGTGCCTAATGTTTCGGTTTCTTGAACAAGCTTACGAACAGTTACGCTGTGCGAAGACTGAATCCACAAGACTGAGAGCTTTCATGATTCATTCATGGAAGCAGATTGGTTGCCGGTAAAATTCAAGAATTGACTCGTGCTCTGCTGGTATCCCCCCACCTGAGGCGGACACGAAAGAATGACTCAGGTCGAGCGAAGGCTGAGTGAGTGTAGAGGAGAAAAGCCCGCCGCCTGATTCCATGTAGTCCATCAAGGAGAACGAAATGAAGACGTTAGTACGTTCCTTGTCAGCCCTGATATTCATGTGCAGCCTTGCAACGTCAGGTTTTACTCAGGAAACTGTTTCGCACGATGTCTTCTGGGAACTTCAGCTGGAAGATAAAGAAGTGAGTACGCTGACCGATCGTGAGATCGACAGGCTGGCCGAGGAATCAGCTCGTCATCTGTTGAAATCGAGCTTGTCGCTCGTCAAGAAGATCAATGCGTTAGGTGAGAACAAAGGGGTCACCATTATTGGCACCTCCAGTGGCCACACGCTCGTCACGCCGAAAGGTACGCTGCAACTCGTTCCCAAAGTTATTTCAAGAATCAAAGGGGACATACAGGCTGCAGGCAAAGACGATCTGGTGGCACTGCTGAATCCTGGTCTGGTTCTCGATGCACCAGGCATCCCCCTCACGTGGATCAAGACTTTTTCAGGCAGTGCTCCTCGTGGTGAAGTGCTTGCTGACAAACTCACGTCAGAAGCTTCGGAACCTTTCATCATCACGGTTCTGCCTGACAATCGTCTGTCGATCCGAGCCCACACCGGCTACCTGATGCCCGCCAAAAGTGGAGCAGGCAACGTCGCAGCAAACAGCACTCTGCAGCACGCCAATTGGGAATTGGAAACCCATGCAGATGCCACCGTGAGCCTGAAAAGGCCAGGCATCGATGGAAAGTACTGGTACCTCTCCGTTGATGCAGACGTTCAGCGTGCAGGAACTCCACCAGTGCTGCGAGCTGATAAAGACAAGGTGACGAATGCTGAAAAGTTTACCTTGGAATTCAAAGATGGTTTCGTGAGGATCAAATCAGTGAGTGCTGATCGCTATCTGTCAGTGCTTGAGTAATCATATTCTTGATGAATGAAATGGTATGTCTCCCCTCTCGACCTCGAGAGGGGATCTTGTTTCGCAGTGGATTTCCAAGGCGGGATTGGTGTAAGATAAGCCAAGAGGTGAGCGATGCTGAGCAAAGAAACCTTTGAGATATATCGTCGGATGACACCGGGGGAACGACTGAGTATGACCTTCCGGATGATTCGTGCCAATCGCTCTGCCTGGAAGGTGGGAACGCCAGAGGTGGTGGCCCGTCGCTTCGAGCGGCTTCGCCAACTCCACGCCGAGCAAAACGAAGCATTGATGAAAGGTCTGCTGGAAGCAGAAGCCCGGCGGCACGAACATGGATATTGAGAAGGTAGCGAGAGAGTTCATTGGCATCCTGGAGCAACTGGGAATCAAGTACGCAATGGTCGGCGGAGTAGCTGTCCATATTCATGGCTTGCCGCGACCTACCTGGGATGTCGATCTGGTCGTGCAGTTAAGCGACGAACAGTCAGCCAGACTAATGGAAGCTGCTGAGGATATAAGTTTCCATGTGGATGAGAATGC
>CAYPJB010000408.1:0-4224 GCA_964410845.1 uncultured Bacteroidales bacterium
ACTCAGTTTGCTGTCCACCATCAGCCGAGTCATCTGGTTTGGAGCAATGCGTGGCAAGCCTGAAGTATGGGTGGCCAGGTGTTCGAGGGTGATGGGTTTGCCATCGCGTAGCGGCAGGGTAACACCAGCGGGCATGAACTGCTGAACGGGATCATCCAGTTTCAGTTCCATGCGCTGGATCCCATCAGCCAGGAGCATTCCGGTCATCGTCTTGGTGATGGAACCGATCTCAAAGATGGTATTTTCATCGAGTTGAGCCAGCGAAGCAGGCTTCTCGCCCAGCGTCAGATAGTGTTTCTTCCCTTGCTTATCGATGATGCCAATGACGAGGACATTGAGTTGTTTCTTCTCGAACCAGGGCTTGGTCATCGTCTCGATGGTGGTTTGCCAGGCTGGTTTAGCCGATGGCTCCTGAGCACCAGCTGTTGGCTGGATCCATAACAGAAGGGCCATCGCGACGACAACGATCAGGTACTTCATTGGTCTGACTCTGCCAAGTTGCTAAGATAGCCCCATTGTATAGCACACCTTGCCTCCATCCTCTAGGAGATTACTGATGAAGTTTGAACTCCCCAAACTCGCGTACCCCACGAATGCCCTGGCACCAGTCATCAGCCAGGAGACCATGGAACTGCACCACGGCAAGCACCACGCTGCCTACGTGACCAACCTCAACGCTGCTGTCGAAAAGCACGCCACCCTCGCAGGCAAGTCCGTTGAAGACCTCCTCAAGGACTTCAAGAACCTTCCCGACGATGTTCGTCAGCCCATCGTTAACAACGGTGGCGGCCACTACAACCACACACTCTTCTGGGAAATCATGGCACCAGGTGGCAGCAAGGAACCGACCGGCACCTTGAAGGATGCCATTGCTGCCATGGGTGGACTGGATAAGGTCAAGGAACTCGTGAACGATGCTGGCATGAAGCGATTTGGCTCCGGCTGGTCCTGGCTCGTCGTCGATGGTGGTCACCTCAAGGTCGTGAGCACCGCCAACCAGGATTGCCCACTGCAAACCAACCAGCATCCTGTACTCGGCATCGATGTATGGGAACACGCTTACTACGTTGACTACCGCAACCGCCGAGCTGACTACCTCAAGGAATGGTGGAAGGTGGTCAACTGGGATGTTGTCGGTCAGCGATTCGATGCAGCTCTGAAAGCGAAGTAGTTCAAGGCTTCAGGTCGTGATAATACAGAGGTGGCATGGTTCCTAACTGGATAAACCATGCCACCCCTTGTTGTTGATGTGGTACGAACTGTTTGATAGCTCAGTCACGTTAACTCAGCACGGTTACGCCAAGTAAAGCGAGTCCGTGGCACCCATCTTGATTGCCTGTTAAGGCCTGGTCGTCCCTAGTTCGCTGCGATTGAGAAGCCCCTGTTGAATCGAGTGTTTTGCGGGAGGCTGAAAAGCACGTCGGTCAAATTCGAATGGTATGCAAACAGATTGCCTGCCTGCCCAATGCCACCAGTAGTGCCAAGCAACACATCCAATTGTCCATCGTTATCAACCTTTGCCAGCGCCAGCCTTCCGTTCAAATTACTTGATCCCCGGAACCGGCTGGGTTGCTGAAGGCTACGAGTTACGACACCCAACATACTCAGTTGACCGCGTAAATGAGTTACGCCGGATCTCGTGGTAACGGATGCCATGATGTCGGCCTGGCCATCGCCATCGAGGTCGCCGACAGCAATACTGATGCCGGTCAACCGTTTGGAAATATCACGCCAATTGGTTTGTGCAGCATAGTTGCTGAACGGGTTATCGACGGAGAGTGCAGTTCCCAATCCGCTTGCGTAGGCCTTCATGATAGTATTGCGACCATCTGAACTGAATACTACCAGGTCAGCCTGGCTATCACCGTTGAGATCGGCGAGCGTAAAGGAAGAGAGTGTGCGATATCCAGTCTGAACCCGCTCACCCAGCAGCGTCGCAGTGCTTACATCAAAGAAGCGGATGACAGGCACTCTTCTATTCAAACCAGACACAGCCAGATCAGCAATACCATCGCCATTGATATCGCCTACTGCAATTTCCAGAATCTGCCTGGTTTTATCGAAGGGCTGAAAGCCTTGTCCCCATATGCCAGGCAGAGGCTGGCCGGACGAGGTAAATGCACGTACCCATCCATCACCATCGCGTGCCTGCGCTACGACGACATCATTCTGATGATCACCATTCACATCGCCGACTGCCACCCGCACGCCCCCTTTGAATCTGGCATTGAATGCCTGGAAGCTACTCAGTTGCGTTTGCGTCTGGGCGTCGAGAACGACAACGATAGGTGCATTCCCTGTGTCTGCTCCCAAGGCAATGAACGCATTCGGTGGCGCTACTGTTCCCAATGCATTTACTGTGATGGTTGCTGTTACTTCAGTCGTGCCATCGGTAATGGTGTAAGTAAACGTATCAATGCCAACAAAGCCAGCGGGACGCTCGTAGTAGACCGTAGCCCAGTAAGGCTGAGAAGGCGGTGGATTGGTAAAACTGGTAACGCCGCCATTTACCCCTGGAGTCACGCTGACGATTCTTGCCTTCTGCATGAATGGCTCATCGTAATCAACACCAAAGGTTGTCGTGTCAAAGACTCCTACCTGCGTGTAGTTCTGCCCGGATTGCAGTGTCAACGAATAAGGCTTGGCGATTGGTGGACCATCATCGACTGGCTGGAACGCAATACGAAAATCATGGACCGCAACGGCTGCGCCACCACTATGAACCGTGTTGGTATCGCTGACACGCAGTTGGCCCCATGAATCCGGGTAATCGGGATACGAAAATCGGTTGGCAGACAATGTCTGAACCTGTAACCCGTCGAGGGCGGCATTGATGGCAGCCAGGGTTCCGGTAAAGATCATGTGGTTGTCGTTCGTACCATCGCCTTGGCTGAAGGTTAACCCAGTAGTGGTACTGAGTGTATATTTTGCCCCTTGATCCGGACTGAAGTTGGGTCCAAAGTAGACGCTGTGGATCTCAGCGGTAAAGATCTCACCAGGTGTAGCATCAGGATCGGTAATGGTAATAGCATTGTTGTCAGCTGCTGAATAAGTGAATGCACTATCTTCAAAGCCAAGAACGCCACGAGGACCAGTAACCAGCGGTGCCTGATTCTGGTCTCCATCCGGAATGGCTACCAGGCCAGTTACTTGAGTAACGCCGTTGATGCTGCCAACCTGGGTGGCAGTACCAGTTGTCAAATTGATGGTGTACAGACTGGTGCCGGTGGCGTTAGTAAGTGCAGCGTAAGCAGTGCCGTCAGCAGCAATGTCGAAGCCACCATCCTGGGAGAACGAGATGCCAAGGGAACCTATGGTGGTTACCAGATTTGGGGGCGCGACGAAATAAGGTGATAAGGTTTGCTGAGCGAGCACACCATTCTGGGCATCCAGCAAGTAGAAACTCGCAGGCAGGGTTGTGTTCACGTTTAAAGCTACATCGGTCATTGATAGCGAATGACCGGCATTGGCATCGCCTGCCGCATAGACAAGCGAACTTCCGTAAGTGATGTTGCCTGGAACGCCCTGTGTTGCAGAAGGCTTGAGTATATCCGGATAGAAGGCCTTCTGAAGGGTATCGAGTTGGTTCTTTACCCCATGGCTATCAAATACACGAGTAGTCAGATAATTGGCGGCGTTCAACGTTCCGAGTGTCGCGAACTTGTTCGCCGGGCCGTTGTCGGTATCTCCCGGGAATATGGCATCTTCTGATGTTCCACTCACGCGAGTGGCCTGACCCGTCAGGAAGTTAATGGTGTAGAACGATGTCTGATATACTTTGAACGGACCAAAGAAGGGGCTGTATCGGATTTCGCTGCGGCTTGCTACAGCATACAACTGCCCATTAACACTCCAGCGATCGATGCTGCTCAGGGTCTCATCTGGCCCCAAGCCTGTGACAGGAATCGAGGTAGTCAGGCTCGGCGTAGCTGAGTCAAAGAATACCAGCCTGTTGCCATCAGCCAGTGCAGCCAGCACTGTTGGTACGGTGCGATCTTCCAGGTATTCCAGAGTCAGCTTTACCGCAGGCTTGCGATCCATGATTTTTCCAATCGTTTAACTATCAAACAACCAGCAAGTAAAATTATCAGACATTACATGCTGTGTAAATTACATGCTGTGTAAATTGTTTATTTTAGCGTACTCGCAGGAAGCCAATTCTGCACGATTCAACTTCCATACAGTCAATCCTATCGCAAGGAATTTCATCATGCTGCCCCTTTG
>CAYPJB010000409.1:0-4218 GCA_964410845.1 uncultured Bacteroidales bacterium
TCCGCCCGCCAGACAGTACCCATTCCACCTTGCCCAATACACTCGCGCAGCAGGTACTTGTCAGCAATCAACTTGCCAGCAAGAGAGGACGATGTAGCTGAAGTGCCAAGCGAACCTGTGCCTTGGATTGCTACGGTAGGCTGTCCCAAGGCTCGATGAAATTCTAGTTGTAGCTTCATCTGTTCAGAAAGACGCGGGAATCTTTCCAGGTATTCCTTCTCTTCGATAGTGTGTCCCCGGGCTTCGCGTTGAATGATCTCGCTCATGATCAGGACAAGAACGTTTTCGTTGTCTACCTGCAATGCGGGGAAGAGACGTAGATAGTCTTCCACTTTCAGCGGCTGCTCCCCCTTCCACTGATTGACTTGATCTCGCTGGAGAAGCGACATCAGGTCAGCAGCAGAGAGTCCCTGAGCCTGATTTATCAGGTGATCTTCGTGCTCATTCATCCGAGTTGCTCCTCACATATCAACGGGTTTTGATCGCCGCGACAATGAGTTCATGATCAAGAACCTCAGCTTCAAATGATTTATAGCTAGGTTTTGTCCCTCCTGCTTACTTAACTTTATCTTTTGCTGTTGAGTAATTTGCACGCACGGCTTTCCACTTTGCCACCTCGTCTGGCTTGTTCGTGGCGGTGTAGAGCTGGATGAGGCGATCGAGAGCTTCGGGAAGTCGTGAGCTACCCGCGGGGATTGCAGACTTGCGAGCCTTCAGCCCTGCGTAGGCATCCATGAGAAGCGGCTCAGCCTCGGTATACTTCTTCTGGCCAAGCAGCGCGCCACCCAGCAGCGACATAGTGTTGAAGGTGGACCAGGCGTCGGGCTTCTGCTTCATTCGCAAGGACAGGCACTCGCGAAGCAGTGGCTCTGCGTCGGCGAACTTGCCTGCGGAAAGCCGGGTGAACCCCAGATTGCTCATGCTGACAAGTGTGCTGGGGTGGTCGATACCCAATTTTTCCTTCTGAAGTTGAAACGCTTGCTCCGCCAGAGGTAACGCCTTGTCAAGTTCGCCACTGTCCCGGTAGATCATTGCCAAATTGTTCATGGCACCAAGGGTGTTACGGTGGTCGGAACCCAGGTTGGTTTTCTTGAGAGGTAGAGACTCTTCCAGCAGGATACGGGCCTTGTCGATTCGTCCGGCACTTTGGTAAACTCCCGCCAGATTGGCCATACTGGACAACGTGTCCGGGTGGTTGATGCCCAATTTCACCTTTTGCAAGTTAAGAGCTCGTTCGAGTAGCGGCAGGGCTTCGTCGAGTCGACCGGCAGACTCATAGGCTTTCGCGAGATGGCCCATGGTGATGAGCGTGTTAGGATGGTCTTGACCCAGCTTCGCCTTTTGCAGTCGAAACGTTTCCTCAAGAATCGGAAGCGCCTTCTCGAATGAGCCGGCAGCGATGTAAGCTGCTGCCAGGTTACTTTTCGATTCGAGGACAGTGGGGTGGTCGTGTCCGAACTGTGCCTGCCTCAGCCGAAGGGATTCCTCCAGTAGTGGAAACGCCTTATCGAACTGCTGGGCATAGACGTAGTTCATCGCCAGGTTGGAAATAGTGTTAATGGTTCGGGGATGGTCGGCTCCAAGCCTCGACTTCTGTAACAGTAAAGTCTCTTCGATCAGTCGCTTGGCTTCTTGATGTTTTCCGACCTCATCGAGACATACAGCCAAACTGTTCATGGCATCGAGCGTGTCGTAATGGTCGGGGCCCATCGTTGTCTTCTTCTTCCTGACCGCCTCGCTCAGCAGCGGCAAGGCCTTGTCGAACTTACCGGCCTTTCGGTATGCTACGGCCAGGTTCTGTATACCATTGAGGGTGTGCTCGTGGTCGTGGCCTAATGTTGACTTCGCCTGTTCGACTGCCTGCTCGAACAATGGCAGCGCCTTGTCGAGTCGCCCAGCGCTCTCATAGGCTTGCGCCAAGTTGTCCATCCCGTAAACGGTTTCTGGATGTTCGTAGCCCAACGTTGCCTTCTTTCGCGAGAGGACATCTTCGAGCAGCTTCAACGATTCGTTGAGACGGCCCGCTGCGCCATAGCATTGGGCCAGGTTGGTCATGGCGACCAGAGTATCTGGATGATTGGGGCCCAAACGCGCTTTCTGTATGGCAATGGACTTCTCCAACAATTCGATGGCCCGATTCGCATCCCCCAGTCGAAAGATCGAGATACCAAGGATGTTCTGCATCTTTGCTACGGCCAGCGGGTCGCCGATGGCGGAGCCTTCGAGTTCCGTCACCGCTTTGGTCAGATTGTTCTTGAGTGCCTCGCTGAATTCAGCGACGGTTCCGTAGCTCACCCTGGGATCCAATCCATTGAACACAGACCCCAGGAGTTCATTTCCCTTCTTGGCGTAAGCCAGGTTGATCTCGGCCTCCTTCCTTCTCTCCTCGGCGAGTTCCTTCGCTTGCCTCTCTTTCTCGGCGGCGTTCAGCGCCAAAGACTCCTGCCGCATTGCTTCGTACAAACCGATGGAGGTGCCAATGATTCCTGCGATCAGTGCTGCCAGCACCAGCCCCGCTGCCAGGACTTTCCCCTTGTTCCGCCTCACCAGTTTTTTCAGGCGATAAGCTGCACTGGGCGGAGCCGCTGTTACAGCCTCTCCCGTCAAGTACCGCATGACATCGGCGGCAAAACCATTCGCTGTTTCGTATCGACGGTCGCGATCCTTCTCCAGCGCCTTCATGACGATCCAGTCAAGATCGCCCTTTACGAAGCGCCCCAGTTTTTGAGGTTCGATCTGTCGACATGCAGCCACTGATGGAGTGCTCTCGCTCGAACTAAGTCGACTGCTTGGCGTTGGCGCCTCCTGCTCGCGAACCAGTCGTAGCACTTCATCGATCGCTGCTTTCTTCAGCGATTCGCGTGTTATCGGGGTAGTACCCGTCAGCAGTTCGTACAGGATCACTCCGAGAGCATAGACGTCCGCCCGCGTATCTACATCCACTGCGTTGAAAGTCGCTTGCTCGGGTGCCATGTACGCAGGGGTGCCCATGACACTACCAAAGGCCGTGTACAGTGATTGTTCCGTTAACTGCAGACTCGAAGTTGCTTTCGCCAGACCAAAGTCGATGATCTTCGGCACCGGCTTGCCGTCATGGCTCTCCACCAGGATGTTGCTGGGCTTCAAGTCACGATGAATGATGCCCTTCTGGTGGGCATGCTGCACAGCGAGGCATATCTGCATAAATAGATTCAGCCTCTCCGAGATCGTGAGCCGATGCTGGTCGCAGAAGTCATTGAGGGGGATGCCTTTAACTAGTTCCATCACGAAGTACGGCGCGCCCCCTCCAGTAGTCCCTGCATCAAGCAGTTTGGCGATATTCGGGTGCTCCATCAATGCGATCGCCTGTCGCTCAGCTTCGAATCGTGCAAGAATCGTCTTCGATTGATTCCTTTCGACACGGATGAGCTTCACTGCGACTTTGCGTTTGATGGGCTCAGTCTGGTCAGCCATCCAGACGGTACCCATGCCACCTTCGCCTATTTGTTGACGCAGCTTGTAGCGGTTGGCGATGAGAGTACCTTCTGCTTCTACTGGTGGGGCTGGCTGATATGTACCAGTAAACGCTTCTTCGCCAAGCGTGCGAGAATGATGCATCTTCATTTTTGCCATCACCCTGCCAATATGGAGAGAAGATCCAGACGAATGATCGGGGACATCTTGTGTATCGCTGGATAATGGTGCCTTCTGCAAGGCTCGATGAAATTCCAATTGCAGCTTCAGCTGCTTAGAGAGACGCGGAAATCTTTCCAGGTATTCCTCCTCTTTGATAGTGTGTCCCCGGGCTTCGCGTTGAATGATCTCACCCATGATCAGGACAAGTACATTTTCGATTTCTTCCTGCAGCGTGGGAAACAGGCGGAGATAGTCTTCCACTTTCAGAGGGAGTTCACCCTTCCACTGATTCACTTGATCGTGCTGGAGCAACGACATCAGGTCAGCAGCAGATAGTCCCTGAGCCTGATTTTTGAGGTGATCCTCATGCACATTCATCAGGGTTCTCCTCATTCAGCAATGGATCATGATCGTCATCAAGCTTGAGATCGCGGGTGAGTTGCTTCATCATTCGTTGGAACTGCTTCCTGCGTGCATCCCCTGTTCCTCCCATGCGTTCCGCTACTTCATTCCATTGAAATCCCTGTTGGCGTAGTTCGACTATTTGTTGCTCCTCTTTCGATAATCGTTGACGTATCTGGTCCATTAGTTCTTTGGCATGAA
>CAYPJB010000410.1:0-4194 GCA_964410845.1 uncultured Bacteroidales bacterium
ACTGGTGAGTGACGCACATGACACGCAAAGAAATCCAAACTGCCATCGCTCAAGTTGTCATAGTGATCGTGTCATCGTATTTCACCGCACGTGAGCCTGAGGGTTGGCTGTCAGTGCTTTCCTATTTCTTCGCCATCGTGTTTGTACCGATGATGTCCAGAAACTTCATCATCAACTTTGTCCTATCGGTTGTCCATACATTCGTGCTACTCTCGTTCATCCAATTGCTGGGCTCCATCAAAGGTACTGTCGGCGGCCCGGTTACGATGCTGTTTACCCCCATCATGACGATGACCTTGTACGCTGCCATGTACTTTGGCTGTGTAGCGTTGAGACGGTTACGTCCTTGAGGTGGCGGAGGGATGCAATCTGATCCCCCCTTCTACCTCCCGGGGAGAGGGGCCAGGGGTAAGGGGTTCGTACACGTGTTCAACCCGATTCATACCAATCCGAAGCGTTAACAAAGGACGCCTCGCAACTGGTGTACGTCTCCCCCTTGGCAGCCCGCAGCGCAAGCAAGGGGAGGCCGTGCGATCGCAAGTTATCACTTCATGACGAAGGATATTGAGTCACCGTTCGCGACACATGTACGTCAATATCCTTCGCCAAGTGGAAGCATTCCATCATCGCGCGATCTCCCCTTGCTCGCGCTGCGGGCTGCCATCGTATGGAACCCTCTTTCCCGCCATCGCAGGCTGCCTGGAGGCGGTACGGCAACAATTCATGGTCTCTCTCCCTCCCGGCCTGGTGGGGAGAGGGGAACCTGCTCCCAACACTCCACTACATTCGGCACAACGTTTCAAGGGAAGGCAGTGCTGTCGCGGGATAGGTGATCAGTAATACTTCCTTCTCTTCCTGCTGGCCGTTCTTGTTGGTGACGAACTGGTTGAGTTTCACGTCGACCGGGGTGATGTCGGAGTGCTGCGGGCTGGCGTAGACGTAGATTCTCACGGGGATGGTAGCATTGGTGGATTCGCGGGCGACTTGTTTCAGTTCGGCGAGCTTGCCGACAGCACCTTCGCGAACGGCACTGACGACAGCGTCCACGCCCAGTTCCTGGGGGACGGCGAAGTTGTCGCCACATCGCTCGGTCTTCCATTCGTTGCTGGCTGTACAGAACGGTTCGCGGGCAGGCTTCTTCGTCATGGCAAACACGACCCCTGCGACGATTGCCATCTCCACCAACCAGTAGATGTACGAACCGATGTAGCCGAGGTTCATGCCCTTGTCGTTGCCTGCCGCGCGTTTGATGCTGACGCCAGCGTGGGCCTGGGCATCAATGAAATCGGGGAAGCTTTTGACGGCAATCATCCGACGAATATTTTCCTTCTCTTCTTTGGGGGCGACCAGCAGGTTGAGTTGGGCCATGCCACGGTTGTTGTTCATTTCGTCCATGAAGTGGCGGTATTCGAGAAAGTGAGCGGTGAGCATGGCCAGGATGCCCGCTAGAAGCCCGGCGATACCGGCGAGCCAGGGAGCACGCACCTTCCCAGCTTTGACGAGGACCATGCCCACGCCACCGATCACCATGCCGATTACAAAGGGGAACAGCAGGATCAGGTAGAACCACTGGCTGACGAAGTAGGCAAGTGCTCCCATGGCAATGCCTGCTGCCCCGAGTCCGATCAGCAGCACCAGCAAACCCACGGCACTAAAGCCACCATCGGGAACGTAGGGCTGGGTGTCAAATGTCAGCTCCCGCGGAAGTGCTGGGGCTGCGGGCATTTCAGGGGCTGGCAATGCAGGTTCCATCGTGTATGTATCCGGATAGAGATGATGGCGACAGCATACACGATTATTGATCATCCTTGTACTGCAGCCGTTCGAATTTCCTTCGATCATAAACGATGCGAAGTATCTGGATCTGTGTTGCTGCCTGCAGACGAAAGGCGATGAAATGTCTCGGACGAAGAACGCGATGTCTGGCCTGGGGAATCTGCTTCCTGCTGTGTCGTATATGGTAAAAGTAAATTCCGTTACCTAGTGATGGCATGCGCCTTGTGCCAGGCCGATCAGGATTAACAGCCAGGTCAAGGATCGCCTGTTCAATGAGTGCACTGTAGCGATCAGATGCACGTTTACCAAATCGTTTTCTGGAACGCAGAATAATCTCAAAGAAATCGGCATTCGCGAGATCAGTGTAGAATGGGTAACGCATGCCCCTACTTGTTCCGCAGCAGTTTTTCCACTTTCTGGCGAAGCATTTTAGTATGAGATCGTACCGCTTCGGGAGAAGTCAGAAGTATCCCCTGACCGCCATCCGCTTGCTCTGCTCCTGCCTGGATCATTTCCTTCAAGGATTCTTTCTTCTTTCGTTCTTTCTGGAGCAACACGAGCGCCGCTTGCAGGACTTCGCTGGCATCACGAAAGCGTCCGGCTTTGATTTCGCTTGCGATGAATCGCTGCTGCTCTGATGTGATGTCAATCTGCTTGACGGGCATGACAATTCTCGCATAGATGGCATTCATGCCATCTTACTCTATCCATCAGACATCACAACATGAAGAGGGAACAGTCAATCACTTCGCCTGGCGACGTTCCACTATCAGCAGTGCGCGTTGTGCAAGACGAATCCAGGCTGGCTCGTCCAGCGGGGCATCGGTGCGGTTCCAGGTGAAGGAGAAAGCATACCAGCTATCCTTGCCCCGCAGCTTGCCCAGCAGCGAGAGGTTGAGTACACCCGCTTCCGCTCCACCTTTGAAACCGAGGTAGTCCCAGGCATAATCGTCAATATCGAAGGGGCGAGTGATGGCGAGAAGTTCCAGGGCACGTTGCTGCTCTTTCGATTGCCGTAGCTTGTCGAGCACCTGGCAGAGATCATTGCTGGTGAAGAACCACTCGACCTGGTCGATGTGGGTGGGTTTGGTGTAGAGCCGAGGTTCTTTAAGCGGCATTGCTTCGAGTTGACGAAGCGCTTGCCGTTTCTCCACTTCGCTGAGCCTGGGATAACTGCTGGTCAGCGTTTCCGGGGCGATGAGCTTGATCTTGAAGAGTTCACTGGTGCGGAGGAATGGGCGGTTCCGTTCCGGCTGATAGATCGGAACCTTCTTGAGTTGCGCTTCGAGTGCCTCGCGGCCCAATGTCAGCATCAAATGATCCGCAGCGGTGTTATCACTTCGTGAGAGCATCATGGCTGCCAGGGTGTGCAGGGTGACCGGGCTGCCGACGGGCCAGTCCTGCAGGAGGCCTGCAGGGAGCGAGCGGCCTGCTTCACTCAGGGTGATAGCATCGGTCCACTTCCGTTGGCCCGTGCTGATCTGTTCGCACAGTTCAAGGGTTACGAGGAGCTTGAACGAGGAGCCGATGGCGAGTGGCGTCGTATCGTGGTAACCGAAGAGCTTGGACTTCGTGGGTTTCAGTTCCCAGACGGATGCTCCCTGGATGCCTGGGAGTTTTTGGAGATCATTCGTGAGGTGTTGCCAGGTATCTTTGCCGGTATCGACATCGCTGAAAACGAGATAGTAGCATCGATGGGGTGGCTGCGATTCGAGCCTGATGGCAACGCGCATGCGATTGCCTGAGGTGCTGATGAACTCGAGTTCGCCGCTGTGCGCATCGATCAGGCGACAAAGGCGTACCCGATCGATGGTTCCCATGAGTTGGTGTTGCTGTTGAAGCAAGGTCGCTAACTTGTCCTGCGGCACATTTTCGAAGAACGAAGGGGCAAACCAGTCGGCGTCGGCTGGCTGGAACTTGAGCAGCATCGATTGGATTTTTCGTGCGGCGGCTTTCAGGAGCAGGTCAGGGTGCGTAGGCTGGGCAGCATCAATCGTGTCCATGCAGAACACGATCAAGATGAGTAATGTGTTCCGCAGATTAGCCAGATTCCGCATCTTCCCCAATCCTTATCTCATTCTTCGTAAATGAAGGAATGCCTTTGAAGCAGGGTAAGGTTTGCGGACGATACGTGCAATGCGGGTTATTCCGATGAGGCAAGAGATACTATCTCTTGCAGACGAAGGAAGGGAAGGAAAGTCACCATGCTGTTCAGATCAGCACAGTGCTCGAGGAACGCAACCGGTCGTGGCTGGTATGTTGTTCTGTTGGTCATGGGCTTTCTGTTGCTGGCCGGCTGCACGCGCGAGTTCTTCCGCGAAAAAGCAGATTCGGAAGTAGAAGCCATTCTCGATCGCAAGGCGACCGACGAGCGTTCTCCCGGCGCGCGGAATTCGCCCGCCTCCTCGCATTCGGGCC
>CAYPJB010000411.1:0-4175 GCA_964410845.1 uncultured Bacteroidales bacterium
GGGGCTCCCGGGGGAAGGTTAGGGTATCTCAATCGTATTGAACCATGTTGAAGAAATCGGGTTGAATACAAGAACAAACCCCTCACCCCCAGCCCCTCTCCCCGAGAGGGAGAGGGGAGCATGGGGCACATCTCTTCATTGCCATATTCCAAATACAATAACAACGCTGATGGTGGCCAACAGCCACCGGTATGATTCTCCAAGAAAGGGATTTGTCATGTGTCAAGTTGGTTTGTTCCGATGGCTGCTGGCCGGTGTGGTTGTTATCACGGGTTTGCTGCCAGCCAGCTTCGGACAGGACGAAGGTCGTCGCCGGTTGTTTCCTCCACTCTTCCAGCGAAAGCGCCAGCGTCACTATGTCTTCATCGAAGAGACAGTGCCCACGGGGCCTCTGACGGCAGCCGAGGTGCGAAAAACTGCGGAAGAGGGATTCATTTATGGCCTGCCCATCGTGATGAACTATGCAGTGCAGTATGAGTTCTGCGTCGACAAGAACTCCGGGCAGTACAAGGGACCGTTCAATACCATCGCCAACGAAGCACGGGTCTTCACCTACAAAGACACCACGGTGATTACACCGAACAGCGATACACCCTACTCGATGCTCTGGCTCGATCTGCGAACGGAGCCTGTCGTCATTTCCGTGCCTGCGGTTGATAAGAGCCGTTATTATTCGGTGCAACTCGTCGATGGGAACACGTTCAACTATGGCTACATCGGTAGCAGGGCGACAGGGAACGAGGCGGGCGATTACCTCGTTGTTGGCCCGAACTGGAACGGGATGGTTCCACCAGGTATCAAGAAGGTCTTCCGGGCGACCACCCAATATGGCCTGACCATTTTCCGCACCCAACTCTTCAATGCTGAAGACATGCCCAACGTGGTCAAGCTGCAGTCAGGCTACAAGGCTCAGCCTCTCTCCAGCTATCTGCACCAACCCGCCCCCACGCCCGCACCGGCCGTCGATTTTCCCAAGATCAATGATGCGCTCGTGAAAGAGAAGTTCTTCGAGTATCTCGACTTTGCCTTGCAGTTCGCTCCTCCCGGACCGGAAGAACTGGCGATTCGCGCCAAGCTGGCTCGCCTGGGGATTGGTGCTGGCAAGACCATGAACCACAAGGACCTTCCCGAAGAGTTCAAGAAGGAAATCATCGCTGGCGTGAAAGAGGCAGAGAAGAAGCTTGAGGCGAAAGTCCTCACCCTTGGCAAGGAAATCAACGGCTGGCGAGTGGGATCGGCATTTGGTGATCGGCACTTCTATCATGGTGACTGGCTGCTTCGCGCTGCTGCTGCCAAAGCTGGCATCTACGGCAACGATGCTGAAGAAGCCATGTACCCCATGACTAAAACACTGGCCAATGGCGAACCCCTGGATGGCAGCAAACACAACTACACGCTCACCTTCCCCGCCGGGCAACTTCCGCCCGTCAACGCCTTCTGGTCGGTGACGATGTACGATGGCAAAACCCAACTGCTCATCGAGAACCCGCTCAACCGCTACCTCATTAACTCGCCGATGCTGCCTGGCATGAAGAAGAACGCCGACGGATCATTGACTATCTATCTGCAGAAGGATTCCCCGGGCAAAGACAAGGAATCCAACTGGCTGCCTGCCCCCAACGGGCCGATCTACCTGGTGATGCGACTCTATTGGCCCAAGGCCACCCCTCCTTCGATCCTGCCTCCGGGCCAGGGCAGTTGGGCACCCCCGGCGATTCAGAAGGTGAAATGAAGCGAATGATGGGACTTCTCCAGTTCCCCTCTCCCACCCGGGGAGAGGGGTTAGGGGTGAGGGGTATGTCACTCGTATTAAACCATGTTGAAGAAATCGGGTTGAGTGCGGTGGCACTCTCGTTGATTTAGTCATTGCGCAGACTTACTGCGTGCTTGGATTCATGACCGCTTACTTCGTGCACGGCTCAGTTACTTGATGGCGTCGCTGAGGGTCTTCAGTACCTTCAGCGAATCGTCCCACCCTAAACAGGCATCGGTGATGCTTTGGCCGTATGTCAACTGCTTCGGGTTGTCCTTCCCCGGCGTGAACTTCTGGTTGCCTGCGACGAGGTTGCTTTCGACCATCACGCCCATGATGGACGTTGACCCCGAACGAAGTTGATCGGCGATCGACTGGGCAACGGGGATTTGTTGCATGTGCTGTTTGCCGGAGTTGGCGTGGCTGCAATCGATCATCAGGCGTGAAGGCAACTGGGCGGCAGCCATCTCAGTGCAGGCCTGCTGTACGCTGTCGGCATCGTAGTTGGGGGTCTTGCCGCCGCGCAGGATGACGTGGCAATCGGGGTTGCCTTTGGTTTCGACGATGGCGACGTGGCCATTCTTGTGGACCGAAAGAAAATGGTGAGGCTGCTGGGCAGCGAGGATGGCATCGAAGGCGATGCGAAGGTCGCCATCGGTGCCGTTCTTGAAGCCGATCGGGGCGGAGATGCCTGACGCGAGTTCGCGGTGTACCTGGCTTTCGGTGGTGCGGGCCCCGATGGCGCCCCAACTGATGAGGTCGCCCAGGTACTGCGGGCTGATGGTATCGAGGAACTCGACCGCAGCGGGCAATTCGAGCTGGTTGATATCGAGCAGCAGTTGACGGGCGATGCGCAGCCCTTCGTGAATGCGGTAGCTTTCATCGAGATAGGGATCGTTGATGAGGCCCTTCCAGCCGACCGTGGTGCGAGGCTTTTCGAAGTAGACACGCATCATCACTTCGAGAGTATCGGCATAGCGTACCCGCTCGGCTTGCAGCCTGTGGGCGTACTCGAGGGCAGCTTTGGGATCATGGATGGAGCAGGGACCCATGATGACGAGCAGGCGTTTGTCTTTGCCGTGGAGAATGTTGCGGACGGTGGAGCGACTGGCGCCGACGAACCGTTCGACCGAGGTGCCAGCGATGGGGAAGAAGCGGATGAGGTGTTCCGGGGGTGGCAGCGGGGTGACCTGCCTGATGTGCAAGTCATCGGTCTGACTGGTACGCTCTGTCAGATCAGGCCAGCTTTCGTGCGGTCGGAGGTGCATGTCAAAGTCCTGAAAACAAGAACCGCCGGCTGATGCCGGCGGTTCTGAGGTTGCTCGGCGGGGTTACTTGGAGACGATGTAGTAGTCGAGGAAGCCAATCATCATCTCTTCCCAGGTTTGTTCACCCCAGTAGACGGTGGTCTTGGGGTTGGGGTTAAAGGGGTTGTCCTTGGAGTTATCGAAGATGGCAGTGCATTCGATGCGACTACCCGCTGGCACGTGGAGCGGTTCTTTCAGCTCATAGGTGGTCTGCCAGTTGAAGTCGTACTGAGGCACATCGAGGATGGGCTGGCGCTTGCCATCGGGAGAGACCACTTCATACTTGAAGGATTTGCCTCGGTAGTGCATGTGGGGCAGGAAGGACAGGATCACCACGTCCTTTTCAAAAGGTCGGGAGGCTTTCACCGTGTAATTGCTGGCACCGGGGGGAATCTCGAAGCGGGGGTTAGCCACGGCACGCGTGCGCACTTCGCTCTTCGGCGGTTCCTTGGCGAAGGTCAGGCCGATGCTGGAGCGATCTTCACCCGCTTTGCCGTTGGGCGTGTAGTGCATTTGCAGGACGATGGTGCTTCCCTTGGGAACCTTCTTGGCAGCACCCGGGGGCAGGATCATGGGTTGATCACCTGGTGCGTAGGCAACCAGCATGCCCTGACCGATGCCATCCAGCGTCGGACGGCGCTGCTGCATCGGGGCATTGGTGTTTGGCAGGAAGGCACGAGCCATATTAATCCAGCCACCTGGTGGTGCAGTTCGACCTTGCTTGGTGTTATCCTGTTGCCGCTGACCTTGCCCGGGTGGCTGGCCGAACTGTCTGCGGAGTTCCTGCATCTTTTCGGGTGAGAGTTCTTCGGGGTCGTGGTAATCCTTGGGGGGGATGATGTAGGCGATGATGTGGTGAACCAGTTCGCGGTTGCCTGGTCGTGCCTCAGCGGCTTGCACCCAGGTATCTTCCTTGAAGGCTTCGCCGACCTGGATGTACTGGTAAGGCATGCCGAGCGGACCAGCGGAGGCGGGGATTTTGATGGATTTGCTCATCTCCAGAACGACATCCGGTTTGCCGATACCCCAGCCGGTGGTGTACTGCCGGGCGGGAGGTTCATCGGCAGGGTCGCCCTTGTTGCAGCCTTGATCGATCCAGGTGAGCAGGGTTTTCT
>CAYPJB010000412.1:0-4150 GCA_964410845.1 uncultured Bacteroidales bacterium
GGCCTGGTGTTGCCCGTGGTTTACCGTTGGAAGAAGCTCTCTCGAAAGCAAACGCTGAGGCAAAGCAGATCGATATCCTGATGACGAAACCATAGCTGCTGAGTAACAGGCCGGTATTCACCGAGGTTGCACTTGTCCTGATATCTTTCGATCTTTCCATGGTATGCCAGCTCTTTTCAGCTTGGCTGCCAGTCCGGAAGCAAGGTTGCGATAGATCAGCAAGCCGATATCAGGACGCTGACGAGTCAGTTCAACTAGATCATTGTAACTCAAGATGGCTGCTTCCACTTCTGTTTGAGCAGTAGCATCTGCTGAATGCACGGAGGCGGTCAATAGTGAGACTTCACCCAGGCACTCTCCCTTGGTCACCGTCCCCAAAAAATGCGTGTCATCCGGATGTGTTACGTTGACAGTACCCTGAAGGATCAGGAGCATCTCTGTTGTCGTTGCATTGGTTTGAAACATCACTTGTCCGGCAGAATAAGTCCGTAAAGTGCAGACTCCTGCCAGTCGATGAATCTGTTCATCATCCAGCCCGGCAAAGATAGCGAGGTCCTGAACAGCCTGCGCAATGCGAGGCAAGACCGATTTATTACGGAAACGTCGCAGCACAAGTTCTGCCATCGATCGGGCACGTGGTGATAAATGCTCCAGATGCATCACCAGCGGTGTCAGCAACCGAGCAAACTTGATGACATCCAGACGCTCGACATCCACAAATACCAGTGCTGGTACATAGGCAACTGGCAGGAAACCCAATTCCAGAAGCGTTCGCTGCATGCGCGGCGCCATGGCACTGACTTCCACTTCGATGTACTCTACTTTCCACGTTTCCTGACAGCGAGTGAGCAGTTCGTTGAGTAGAAAGCGAATGACATCATCATGCAAGGTAATCAATTCAAAGATGTGGACGATTTTCTCCACGGGGTCATGTGTAAAGCCAATCGCACCTGCAATGCGATAATCTTCGCGTGCGATGAGATATTCACACTTATGTGCCTGGAGCTTGAAAAACCCATAATGCAGGCGGACTGGACCGAAGATTTCCCGATGTCGAACACGTCCTCTTTCAATGCGAAGCAGCGAAGCATATCCATCCGTAGTAAGTGTCTGTACATCATACGATCCTCCGGGTGGATAGGCAGGCGTCTCTTCATCGATGATAGCATCCGCTGGGAGTGAACAGTTTTCCAACGCCATTTGAGAGAGTGCAGCTACTTCCGGTATGATCCGCGGATGATTACAGCGTAGTTCCAGTGCCGTACCAAAATATCGCACTAACAACGCAAGACTTTCCCTCTCAGCGAGCAGCATCTTCTGCGGCATGAACCCGACGACTCTGAAATCGTGGGCCTCGGCAATTTTCAATGTGTAGGGATGCGAAACACGGGCATCGACGATGCCCACCTGTAACCGATCCTGTACCCGCCTGAGCCGCTCTGCCATCAGCATTCTGCCGACACCGCGATTCCTGGCATCTGGATGAACAGCCAGTCGGCCGAATTCACCAACGAGATCAGAAAGGGCACCTACTTCCAGAACCACCGAGGCTGTTCCGAGGATGCGTTTCGTATCTGTTTCTTCAGCCACGAGCAGCAACGTATCATCGGAGTAGATCAGTTTATAAAGTGCCTGTTCCTGGTAATATTCGGCGTACGGATAGTGAACTCCATAGCAGGCCAGGAAGATATCACGAATCTCACCGACATCTTCCATCCTGGCTTCACGAATGTGAATCATGTGAAGCACTCCCTGGTATCGAGTGGAGCCATCAAAAGCAGGACAAGCAACGCACAACGCTCTTCCAGATGTGGAACCGAGGCAAACTCATGTGTAGCATGCGCTCCATCACCAACAACACCCAAACCATCCAGGGTAGCGGTAAACTGACTGGTGGTATTGCCATCGGAGGCTCCACCCACTGCTGCATCCTGGAGTTCCAGTCCCAATTGCCTGCCCAGTTGCCGGGCCTGTTGCCACAGTGACTGATTGCGTGCATTCGATTCCATGGGTGGATGGGAAAAGCCACCAGTGACTTCAATGGTTGATTCAGGATGAAGTGGTTTCAACTGCCGAATGCTGTTCTCAATCCTAACTGCATCATCCTGGGTCCGCACGCGAACGTCCACACTGGCGCGAACTTCAGGAGCCACTACGTTGGGTCGTAGTCCACCATCAATGGTTCCCACATTGATCGTGATTCCTTCAGCAGGGTTGTTCAAAGCATACAATCGCTGGATCTGATGAGACAATTCGAGGATGGCACTCACCCCCTGCTCTGGATTAACACCCGCATGAGCAGCTCGGCCCTTGATGACGATATCGAAATTGCCCGATGCCTTACGAGCGGTTTTAAGTTTACCCTCCAGCCCAAACCCGGGTTCCAGTACAAAGGCACGCCTGGCGAGCCGTGCCAGACGACTGATAAGTCTGGTGGAATCGGGACTGCCCACTTCTTCATCTGAGTTGATCAGCGCTACACAATCTGCCGACGTGGAAAGACCCAGTTCATGCACAGCACGAAGGGCATAAATCATCAGGACTAAACCACCCTTCATATCGAAGACGCCCGGCCCACGAATCTGGTGATCATCACTCTCTACCGGCATCGAGGCCAATGTGCCTACAGGCCAGACCGTATCGCAATGGCCGATCAGAAGTTGAATGGGACGGCGACGAGTTCGCCGAGTCGTTTTTGCGAGCAGCATGCCCCCGGAGTGTTGTCCACGAACTCGACGTACCACCATTCCACTATCGATCAATTCATTCTGTAACAGTTTGAGTACGCCATCAACAGCTGCAGCATCGTGTGTAGGTGATTCCACACGTGCCAGGCGTTCCAGCATATCCACCATGGCAGAGCGATGAGCACTCATGTATTTTCGAATCAATTCGATGTTTTGAGGAGTTATCATCGGGCCTGCACTCATTCCGTTATCGAGAGTAACCCTTGGGAAACGGGAATGCAGCGCTGCGGCGGACTTCGGCATAGCGCCCCGGACTCAAATAGACCAGGAGCGGGGCCTGATCGATTTGTTCTGCTTCATCGCGTTCATCCATGCGCAGTGCATCTTCGCGGGCAGCTGCTGCAACCACCTCTCCAATGATCAAGCTGTTTTTGCCGAAGCCATCGATGATGCTGTGGAGACGGCATTCCAGGTAAAAGTAGCAATCCTGTACCAGCACTCCCTGAACATGGCGTGCGGGAAAGGTGGGCAACGCCAGGAGGCTGGGCTTGCTCAGATCTTCGCAGCGTGGTGCTGCTGCGAGACTGGTCGTGACCAGCTCCGTTGGACGTGGAAAGCTGACAGTAAATTCCGGCAATCTTCGAATGTTGTGGTAGGTACTATGGCGAGGGCTGCAGACAAAGCCATAGTAATTATCCCACCCGATGGGGGTAGCGAGGTGCTTCGGGGCCAGGTTGTAATGACCGTTCTCTTCCTGACTGCCAATAATGATGAGTGGTGCGACGGTAAAAACGCGATCCCATATCGGCTGATCCACAGGCAAGGGGACCACCTGCGATCCGGCCATGGTTGACATTTTACACTCCTCAATCTGGCTCAGCCTATGAGCAGGTAACTACTCTCAATCATTTCTAAAGGATGCCTTCATCCTTTTTGGATTATCCCTGAAGGAGTTGTACGCCGTCAAGGATTAACTAGGGACGCAACAGTTTGTCAGGCCATTTGAGATGTTCATGCAGAAAGCGGAACGTTCCCTGGCCATGAATGGTATGTGGCCCATCAAAGAATTCGATGGTGGTTCGCTCTGGTATTTTCAGGTCTGCATACAGCCGACGCACCCTGGCGTACTCAAACGCCACCTGTTCATCAGGAGCGACACCATCACGGTGTCCTCGTTCGACCATGAACGGCCTTGGTGCAATCAGTGCAGCCATCTCTGCATAATTGAAAGTGTGGCCCAGGTTCCATTCCACCATTTCCCATTCACCGGTGAGCATGTAACTGTAGCGATTATCGATGGAGACATTCTTCCAGATCCATTCATTGAAATCGGCTGAGCAAATGGAAAGGCAATAGCGAGGCACCAGTGCGGGCACACGCATAGCTGTCTTGCCGCCATACGACAGCCCATAGAAGCCGATACGACTACCATCCACGAAAGGTAATGTTGCCAACCACTCGGT
>CAYPJB010000413.1:0-4129 GCA_964410845.1 uncultured Bacteroidales bacterium
TACACAAGCCGCTGGTTTAAATCTTTCGTGGAATGAACAGTTCATGTTAATGCTAACCCTCATGCTCACCAGCAAAGGGGTGGCAGCAGTGCCTCGGGCTTCGTTGGTCATTCTTTCTGGTACACTGGCAACCTTTGGCTATCCCCTGGAAGCAGTTGCATTGATTCTGGGAGTTGATGCCCTGATGGACATGGCACGTACCACTGTGAACCTCATCGGCAACTGCCTGGCCACTGTAGTGATGGCACGATGGGAAGGGGAGTTCGATGACAATGCGAAAGGGATCGAGAAGAACAGCTCGAAAGATCAAGACACGAAAGTAGCCGACGAGAAAAGTCAGGCTACCTGACAGTTATCGATTATCAATTGATCACGTCAGTGGCTTAGGGCCGAAACGCATGTGCCGTCCATGCATTGCATGGGCGGTATCAAAGCGAAGGATGTGAGCTGACTGAACGTTGGCTCGAGGCTTTGCTTTCACTTTCAAGGGCTTCGGCAATGGTATTGTTGCAGTCGTTGCCTTCTGCTTCTGCTGATGTTGGGCAGTTAGATATGCAATGGTGTTCCAGAGCCGTTGTATCTGGGGATGGGCCTTACCCAGGCGAAACTGCAACTGACGAAGTTGATTCTTGGCTTCTTCCATTTCTCCTTGTTCAGCAAGCAGTTCCAGCAAAGTCGTGAGCGTGTCTATGTTATCTGGTTCCAACTCAACAGCTTTACGAAGATGTGTCATTCCTCGAGTCTGCTGATCATGATGGAAGAGGTATTCCCCCAGGGCACGATGGCACTCACTTGAATCTGGAGCCAGCTTTACTGCTTTACGCAGATGTGTCAGTGCACGAGACTCACTGCCTTCTTCATCTTCATCGTGCAGGTAGCCGAGCATGTGATGCAGTGAGGGATCTTCAGGATCACCAACAAGCGCAGCAGAGACATGTTTACGAGCATTAAGATAATCGCCCGACTGCCTGCAGAGGCCTGCAAGTGTCATCGATGCTTCAGCACGTATTTCTTGTGGAATCTCGAGTTGCAACAGTCGTTTGAGGAGGTGACTGGCCTGAGAAACCTGCCCTCGGTCTAGCAGGTTATTACAGCGGGACCACAATCCATCTACTAAGCGCAATGCCATCGCCATTCTCCGAGCCTCCCTGCTCGTGATTCCGACAAATGCCATCCTGGCACTGCCACTCTTATAATTCTAACGATCGCAGGATTCAAGTCATCTTCTTGCATTAAAAATCACAATTAATCACACCATCCTTCCTAAATTACCGAGACTACTCTTTTTCAGTCGATTCCTGAAGCACACTTTCATTAACAAATATCGGCACATCGGCAGTCACAGCTACAGCAATGGCATCACTTGGCCTACTATCGATCTCCACTAATTCCCCATTCTGCTTCACACGAATCTTGGCAAAATAAGTACCATCCTGCAGATCACTGATGAGCACATCCTGTATTTCTCCACCCATCAACTCAACCGCCTGACAGAGCAGATCGTGCGTTAATGGGCGTGGCGTTGGCACCCCCTTAACCCGTCGTTCGATGCTGACGACTTCAAAAAGACCGATCACGATCGGGAAGATCCGATCACCATCCACCTCCTTGAGGTAGATGACATACTGTTCCCGCACATCGTCCGTGACAATCCGTCGCAATTCCATGGGTACTGGCACAAACACCTCGCTTCCACTTCCTCATTCTGACTGCTCTGCATAGCGGAATCAAGTGGTATACCGTAGAAGTTTCCTGTCTGTAGTTGCCGTTACAGTTTATCAGAAGACGAGAATTTGTGTTCTGAAGAGAAAAAAGGCTGTAATCGCTTGCGTACCCTCTAACCCAAGATACACTGACTGGTAGAGGAACATTTTGAAGATGTTCCGGGAGTTACCCTGTTGCGCCCAACCTGGGGACTGAGGTGGTTCGATGTCAGTGCGTTTGAAAATCGGTAAATGCAGCCTGCTTGGCAACTATCGTGAAAACAATGAAGACGCGGTGGATGTCAAGGAAGGAACAGACCTGACCGTTGCCATCGTAGCTGATGGTATGGGTGGCCAGGCGGCAGGCGAAAAAGCCAGCCAGATGGCGACCGAGATCATCCCTCGTGAGATTGGCGAAAACGTCGAATCTGCCACCAGTGCAGACGACATTCGCAAGATAGTTCGCAAATCGATCGTGCAAGCCAATGAAGAAATTATCTCGATGGGGCAATTAGATCGCGACTATCGGAACATGGGGACAACTGTAGTAGGCGTAACGTGGGTTCCCAAGTTTCGGGACGATTGCCTGTTCGTTGCGGGTGTAGGCGATAGCCGAGCTTACCTGTTGCGAGACAACAAGATCGATCAACTGACTATCGACCATTCGTTAGCTCAAGCATTGGTCGAAGCAGGCACCATTACTCCAGAAGAAGCCAAAGAGCATCGTTTCAAAAACGTACTCTGGAAATACCTTGGCAGCAAAGAGGTAGGCGAAGGCCCTGATGTTAAAACGCTTTTTGTGCGTCCGGGCGATCGCATATTGCTGTGCTCCGACGGCCTTTGTGGTGTCGTTGCTGATGAACGTGTTGCTCAAGGCATGCTTGAACACCAGGAAACGCAAAGCTGTGCTGAAGCACTATGTCAACTGGCACTTGATCTGGGATCAAGAGATAACGTTTCGTGTATCGTTATTGATGTAGTGGAAGGGTAATCGCGTTTCATTTTCATCGCAAATGTAGTATGATACGGTATCAAAGTGCCAGTAAGGTGCTGAGGCTGCATCTAACCAGTGAATAGAGACCTTGAGTTCATCACCACCACCTTTTGATATTCAGGCAGGCACTGAGCCAGTGCCTGGATATCGTCTTATCAAAAGAATAGGACGAGGTGGTTTTGGCGAAGTCTGGGAAGCCATCAGCATCCATGACAACACGAAAATCGCACTGAAGTTCATCGACTGCAAGCATCAGCCCTCGAACCTTGTCGCCAACGAGATCAAACTGCTTATTCAGTTGCGGGATTTAAAGCACGAAAATCTCCTTCAGTTTTATAGCGCCTCTACTGGCAAGAATATTATCATCCTCAGCATGGAACTGGCCGAAGGCAGCCTGAACGATTTGCACTACATCTATCGCACCGATCATCGAACCCACATGCCCCCCAACGTGCTGCTGAACCTGATGGCACAGGCTGCAGCAGGGCTCGATTTCATCGCCCAGCAAAAACTGCCATCCGCCAGTTCACTCAGCCAGCAGGGCATGCAGCATTGTGATGTGAAACCCAGCAATTTCCTGTTACTGCGAAACCAGTTGAAGGTTGCAGACTTTGGTCTTTCTGGCCCGCAGATCTGGAACGCCAAAGGCAAAGCTTTCGGGACTCCTCCTTATGCTCCCCCAGAGTTGTACGAAGGGCGGGCCAATAGCCGAACCGACCAGTATTCCCTTGCTGTCACTTATGTAGAGCTTCGAACGGGATATTATCCGTTTCCAGTTCCTTCCGATGGCTCCTGCCCGACAGTGGCACCTGAACTGACGATGCTTCCAGAAGCTGAGCGACCCGTCATTGCACAGGCACTCTCCAAGCAGTGGCTCAATCGCTTTAATAGCTGCACGGAGTTTGTTCAAGCGTTGACAGCGGTTGTCACCCCTACAAGCAAAGGTCTTCCGTTCACTCGTCGAAGCTCATCGATTTCCATGCGTAAGGCCTAGTTACCATGAAGCATGCACCAGGTTTTCTGCAAATCGTCAATGATGCCAAAAGCAGAATCAAAGAATGCACCATTGATGATGTCAAAAAGAAGCTGGCCCAGGGACACAACTTTACTCTGGTTGATGTACGTGAAGAAAGTGAATGGTCGGCAGGGCATCTACCATCAGCCATTCACATTGGTAAAGGCGTGATCGAACGAGATATCGAAACGAAAGTTCCTAACACCTCACAGGAAATCATTCTGTATTGTGGAGGTGGATTTCGCTCTGCACTCGCTGCTGACAATCTGCAGAAGATGGGATATATCAACGTCATATCAATGGATGGTGGCTTCCGCGAATGGAAGCTCTCGGGCGGCGAGGTAGTTCACTAAGCCAGTTGCAAAAGTAATCGTTCCACAATCGCCGCAGGGGTGAGTTGCCCGCTGCTTTTGAGTG